>JASLJB010000271.1 GCA_030152605.1 Acinetobacter sp.
AGCATTGTCGATCACATTTTCCTTTTCGATCAGATCAATCACGCTATATACGATACGCGAACCCAGCGCCGTGCCACTATAGGTTGAACCATGATTGCCTGCGGTCAACACGCCCACAGCACGTCCTTGGGTCATCACCGCACCGATCGGAAAACCATTGCCCAAACCTTTGGCGGTGGTGATCACATCCGGCACGATATCGGTATGTTGATAGGCAAAATATTTACCGGTACGACCGTTACCGGTTTGGACTTCATCGAGCATCATCAACCACTGATGTTGGTTACAGATGCGACGGATGTCGTCTAAATAGCTAAAGCCTTGTGGCGCAGTGTTAACGCCACCTTCACCTTGGATCGGTTCGACCAAGATCGCGACGATATCAGGGTGTTGTAGTGCTGCTTCTTCGATGGCTTGGATGTCACCAAAGGGCACACGGATAAAGCCTTCGACCAGAGGGGTAAAGCCTTCTTGGACTTTTTTGTTGCCTGTGGCAGACAGCGTGGCCAAGGTGCGACCGTGGAAAGAGCCATCGGCAACAATAATTTTGGCGTTTTTGAGGCCTTGTTGATGGCCGTATTTACGTGCAATTTTGATCGCCGCTTCGTTGGCTTCAGCGCCACTGTTGGAGAAGAAGATCTCTTGCATCCCCGACACCGCCGCCAGTTTTTGTGCAGCTGCAGTTTGCCAAGGCACTTCATATAAGTTACTGGTATGAATCAAGGTCGCAGCTTGATCGGCAATCGCCTCAGCCAACACCGGATGTGCATGGCCTAGACCACAGACCGCAATGCCGGTCAATGCATCTAAATATTCAACACCATCAGCATCATATAAATAAGCCCCTCGACCGCGCACAAAGCTGACCGGTTGACGACCGAATACAGGCATCAAGTGTGAAGGTTGATCAGTTTGAATCGGGGCGAGATGAAGATCGTTCATAATGAGCTCTTATCTAGAGGATGGAAGTGAAAGCTAATATAAGCAAAAATGTCAAAAGAATTAAAGCCTAAAGCGAAATATAAATTGAAATATCGTTGAAAACATATTGTTTTAGTCTGTTTTGGGTATAATGCAGCTTAGAATAGGTGAGGAAATATCAATGACTGAACAAGCACGTGATACTGAAGCGTTAATTCGCGATCAAATTGCTAAACATGCGGTACTGCTATATATGAAAGGTACGCCACAATTTCCACAGTGTGGATTTTCTGCGCGCGCAGTAGAAGCGCTCAGTCAGATCGGTCGTCCTTTTGCTTATGTGAATATTTTAGAAAACCCTGACATTCGCGCGTTGTTGCCACAGATTGCAAATTGGCCAACTTTCCCACAATTGTGGGTCAACGCTGAATTGATCGGCGGTAGTGACATCATTTTAGAAATGTTCCAAAACGGCGAACTTAAGCCGTTGATCGAAGAGCACAGCCCAGCACCAGAAGCTTAAGCTGTTCGCGATGTTCGCGAGGATCAAAAAACGAGTGCCAGTGGTGCTCGTTTTTTTTTGTCTGCTTAAAAATAAACGCTGTAAATCAGCCTGTGAAAATTTGAACAATCGAGTCTAAGACATACAAAAAAAGCATGAAAAAGTATTAAAAAGCGCGGGCTGATGTGGTTTTATAGAGGGTCGCCACGCCCTGTGGCATCGGCATTACAGCGCATTGTATGGTACCTCACAAGGGTATTGGGTTTTCGCAATGGTATAGGGTCTGATCGACGCTATTGCGCTGAGCTGGATGATCCAGTCCTCAACAAGCACATGCTAAGGAATCGTTTTATGTTTCAGCCTCATGATGATGCACCCTTTCCAAATTTAAACGATATTCAAACCGCCGCAGCACGCATCCACGGTGCTGTGGTGAATAGCCCCTTTGTCATGTCGGAAACGATTTCGAAAAAGCTTGGTGGACAGATTTGGCTTAAGTTTGAAAATTTACAATTCACCGCCTCGTTTAAAGAACGTGGTGCGCTGAATAAACTGCTGTGTTTAAGTGAAGAAGAAAAACAAGCTGGCGTGATCGCGGCCTCAGCCGGCAATCATGCCCAGGGCGTGGCCTATCATGCCCAGAAAAATGGCATTGCCGCGACCATCGTCATGCCGCAAAGCACACCGAATATCAAAGTGCAGCGCGTGCGAGAGTATGGCGCACGAGTGATCCTACATGGACAGGACTTTGCCGAGGCGGCAGAAAGAATGCTGCAACTGTCTGAGCAAGAAGGCTTGAGTATCATCCATCCTTTTGATGATCGTGACATTATTGCCGGTCAAGGCAGTGTGGCCTTGGAGATGTTAGAGACCCATCCTGAATTGGATATCTTGGTGGTGCCGATTGGTGGTGGTGGCTTGATTTCAGGTATGGCGCTGGCAGCCAAGGCGATTCGTCCACAGATTCGCATCATTGGGGTACAGTCTGCGGTTTATCCGAACATGGCCAAAGTGGTATTCAATGATCAGTCGGTGGCGCATCTCGGTTCCACTGTGGCCGAAGGCATCGCCGTGACCACGCCGGGACAGTTAACGCGTAAGATCGTGGCGGAATATGTGGATGAGATCGTGGTGGTGAATGAGGACATGATCGAAGAAGCCATCGCCTTATTGCTCAATATCGAAAAAACCGTCTGTGAAGGCGCGGGTGCTGCGGGGATCGCAGCCATCATGGCGCGCCCAGATCTATTCCTCGGTCATGAAGTCGGGGTGGTCTTATCCGGTGGCAATATCGATACGCGCGTGATGATCTCGGTGCTACAACGCCATCTCACCCGCAGCGGACGCATGGTGCGGATACGAGTGGATTTGTCCGATCATCCCGGGGCGATGGCACGTTTAACCGCGATCATTGCCGAGCAGGGGGGCAACATCTATGAACTTCGGCATGAACGCTTTGCCGCGAGTAGCCGCGCTAAGAATAGCGCCGTGAGTATCGATATCGAGCTCAAGAGTGCGACCGACCTCGGGCCATTGCTACACGCCATGCAACTCGAAGACTATATCGTGCGTAAAGAAGAGATTTGAGCGGGGGGAGCTCTTGCGCCAGAGATGGCACAAGAGCGGAGCTTTTCAGTACTTCGCTACTCAGCGTGTTTTTCAAGAGATGACTTATTTGTCCTTCTTGTCTTTACTCACTGCTGCTTTCGGTTGTTCAGCCGCTGGATGACTGGCGGCTTCTTCACGTTCAGCAGGGGCTTGCGCATCACTTTCTGACTTTTTCTTTTTCGATTTCTTGGCGGTCTTCTCCGCTTCAGCGCTCTGATCTTTGTCCTTTTTCTTTTTTTTCTTTTTCTTTTTCGGGATTTCCTGAAGCTGAGCACCATCTTCGATAGCTTGCCAATATTCGAGTTGTTCCATCACCCCAGCATAGATCGAGTTTTTGCTATAACGGCCTTTTTTGTCCAATGCGCCCACCGGACGTGCCATCAAGATTTCCAAGGCCTGATCGATGGTGTTAATGGCATGGATATGGAACTGACCCGCAGCGACTGCATCGATCACATCTTGGCGTAACATCAAATGCTGCATGTTTTGCCGTGGAATGATCACGCCTTGTTTACCGGTCAAACCCTGTAGCTGACAGGCATCAAAGAAGCCTTCGATCTTGGCATTTACGCCGCCGATCGGTTGTACTTGACCAAGTTGGTTCATCGACCCCGTGATGGCCCAAGACTGATCGATCGGTAACTGACTGATCGCAGAGATCAGTGCTGAGAGCTCTGCAACCGTGGCGCTGTCGCCGTCGACCTGACCATAGCTTTGTTCAAAGGCCAATGCGGCAGAGAAGTGTAAGATCTGCTCACGACCAAAGTGCGCTTTGAGGAAGCTCGACATCAACAACACGCCCTTGGCATGCAGTGAACCGCCTAACTCCACACTGCGCTCAATATCCAAGATATCGCCGCCACCTTGATAAACCGAGGCGGTCAAACGCGAGGGAAGACCAAACTCAACATCAGCATAGTGAATCACCGATAGGGCATTGATCTGGCCCAGACGATGACCACGGGTTTCGATCAGTTGTGTGCCACGGAACAGATCCTGCCAATACAACTCTCTTAAATAGCCTAAGCGATATTGGCGGTGCTTGAGTGCGGTGCTGATATGCTCGGCTGAAACCATTTTTTCATTGCTTTGTGAGGCGTGATGATGCGACTCACGAATTAAATCGCCCAAGGTCAGCGCATGTAAAGACAGCGAGCTTTGATCTTCGGCTTGACGACTCGAGTCTGTGAGCAGGGCTGCAAGCGCAGAGCGGTCAAATGGCAACAGTTTATCTTGCTGCACATAGTCTGCGATCAACTGCATATAGGCTTGTTCGTTGTCTTCGTTACGCTCTAGGGTATCGGTAAAGTCAGCACGAATTTTGAAGACGCTGCCGAGTTCCGGTTCCAACTCCAAGATTTCATAATAAATATCAGGTTCAGCCAACAGCACCACTTTCATATTCAGTGGGATCGGTTCTGGCTCGATCGAAATACTGCCGGTGAGGGTTAGCATGTGTTCGAGTGAGGACAGTTTGAGCTGACCTGACTTCAGCGCACGTTTCAGCCCTTGCCATGCATAGGGTTGTTCTAACAGTTGCTCTGCTTCGAGGATCAAGAAGCCACCATTGCATTGGTGCAATGAACCCGGACGAATCAGGGTGAAGTCGGTGGTAATGGTGC
Organism: Acinetobacter sp.; assembly: GCA_030152605.1. Classification (GTDB taxonomy): domain Bacteria; phylum Pseudomonadota; class Gammaproteobacteria; order Pseudomonadales; family Moraxellaceae; genus Acinetobacter. The sequence continues at coordinate 4,654 of JASLJB010000271.1, forward strand.
CGTTATGCGTCAGTTGCTCGACATGACCTAACAGGTTGTAGTGGGTTGGGAAATCCTCAAAGATCACCGGTGCACCAGAATTGGGTTTATTGCTCACCACCACGTTGGCTTGGTAACGTGAAGGGACGCGATTGAACAGTGTTGCGCTAAACTCATCTTCTTGCTGTTCTAAGATCAGCTCAACGTTGTCAATAATGTCGGCAGAGTAGAGTTTTAAGTACTGTTCTAGGCCTTGCACATTTTCAAACTTAGACAGGATCAGGTCGATGCGCGGGATCACCACTTGTTTGGCGATATCACGATTCAGTTCAGAGACTTGATCACGGGCATCGTCTTCAATGTTGCCGAGTTGAGAACCGAGACGCTCTAGCTTTTTGTCCATATAACGAATTTTGGAGGCAATCTCAGCGCGTTGTTTGCTGCTCAGTGCATCCAATTCATCTTGGCTCATCTCATGGATTTCATTGTTCTTGATATAAATCGGCACAAAACAATGTTCATCGTGGCGACTGATCAGCTTTAAGGACAGCTCTGCACCTTCTTTGGTCAGCTCAACCAAAGCCAGTTGTTGTTCATCGCCGGTAATTTGACGAATACTTTCAATACGGTTGTGATAGGTCTCAGCACTAAAGCGGCGTTCTAGCTGCTTGAGGATACTTTGCCAGTTTTGATGCATCTGAGTTTGAAACTTGCTGCCTTGGCCAGCAGGAAAGCGCATGGCCAAAGGTTGACGGGCATTGTTAAAGTTATACAGATAGACCCAGTCGTCTGGCGTGGGCATGCTTTTGGCGTGCTGTTGTAGTAAACGCTTGATCATGGTGCGTTTACCCAAACCTGCGGTGCCGACAGCAAAAATGTTATAGCCAGAATAAGGCAGGGCAATACCGGCCTCGACAGAGGCTTTGGCGCGGTCTTGGCCTAAAAAGTTATTTAGTGGTTTTAAACGCCGCGTTGAGGTTGGAATATTTTGACTTTTCGGTATATGCGTCAGTTGTTCGGGTTTAAGTGCGGTCTGTACAAGTGTGTTTTTGATTTGAGCTTGTTCAAATACAGAAGGCAATCGGGTTTCATTAAGTTCTAATGGCGTTGTTGTCGTTTGAGCGAGCGCGTTTGAGTTAATTTGATCGTGTCTTTGGGCCACTGGTGAAATCCAAAACTTAATTGCTGATGAAAAGTTAAAGGTATACAGGTTTACTAGAAAAATTCAAGCACACCCCGCTTAAATCATGATAAATCTCGCCGTGCTTGTCGATTGTTTGCATAAAAATATTGAATCTATACGCATTAAAAGGTTGAATAGCACTATTTATTTTTGTAGACAACAACAACGCGATGACAACACAAAGTTCTAGCTGGAAATCTGCATTTCAAGCGTTTTTGGATCGGCGCGCTTTTATTATGCTCTGCCTCGGTTTTTCCGCCGGTATTCCGATCTTATTGATCTTCTCTAGCTTATCACTGTGGCTCGGTGAGGCGGGAATCGACAAAAGTGCGGTGACTTTTTTTAGTTGGGCAGCACTCGGCTATTCATTTAAGTTTATTTGGGCGCCTTTGATCGATGAACTCCCAGTACCGTATTTGACCAAAAAACTTGGTCGACGACGGGCATGGTTATTGATCGCACAGTGTTTAATTATCACCGCCATATGTATCATGGCATTTACCAATCCTGCTTTAAAACAAACGCTTAATCCTGCTTTTCAGATTTTGGGCTTAGATTTTCAGTTCAATATTGAAAATTGGTCATTGATCCAGATGGCGATTGGGGCAGTCTTACTGGGATTCTCCGCTGCGACTCAAGATATTGTGATTGATGCCTATCGTATTGAGTTGGCGGGCACTGAGATGCAAACCATTTTGGCCTCCACCTACAACGCCGGCTATCGCATCGGCATGATCGTGGCAGGCGCTGGAGCATTGTTTCTGGCGGCATCGATGGGCACCGCCAAAGGCAACTATATCTATGAAGCTTGGCAGTTTACCTATCTGACCATGGCGGCAGTGATGCTGTTGGGGATCGTGACCACATTAGTGATCCGTGAACCTCAGGTCGATCGGGTTTATAAAAGCTATCAACGTAGTGATTATCTACGTTTGGTCTTCGTATTCTTCTGTGCGGTCTTGAGCTTTGTGATTTACTACGTCAATGCCGATACCTTTATCCAAAAAATCATCACTGCTTGGCAGATTCAAGACAATATTCTTAAATTTTCATTTGAAGCTTTTCGCTTTTTGAGTGCCGGTGCGGTGGCGGTTTTGGTGGCTTCGCTGTTGGTGAAAGTCGGTGCAGTCAACAAAGACATGGCCTATGAAACTTGGGTCAATCCGATTGCAGACTTCTTTCGCCGCTATGGGTTGAAGTTGGCTTTGGTACTGCTGTTGCTGATCGGCTTTTACCGGATTTCTGACATTATTGCGGGTGTGATTTCTAACGTTTTTTATCAAGACCTGAACTTTAGTAAAGAACAAATCGCTGAAGCGGTAAAAATTTATGGGGTGGTGTTTACCCTGGTCGGCGGCTTCTTGGGCGGCTTATTGGCGCAGCGCATGAACATCATGAAGTTGATGTTTGTCGGGGCGATCTTGGCCAGTTGTACCAATTTGATTTTTATTGGCTTGGTCAAATCCGGTCAAGACCTAGATCAGGTGCAGTTACACGTGGGTGCCCAAACCTACACCGCACAACCGGATGAGGTGGGCTACTTCAAAATGCAGGTGCCGGCGAGCGAATTACAGCGCGATCAGCAGATCCAGATCAGCACCCAGTTTGTGGGCGATAGCGCATCTGCATTTAATACCACACTGCCTTACTTAAAAACCTCAGCACAAGCGCAAGTGATGTTGCTGCCGATCACGGCCAATGCAGCGCTGTATCCAGCAGAGTTAAAGCAAAGTGTGGTGGTGAAGGGACAATTAAGCGGTGTTGAGCTAAGTGGAATCGAGGATAAAAAACTTGCCTTGGTATTAGACGGTCAGCATTATCCAGCCAAAATCAATGAGCATGGTGAGTTGACTGCGGCCATTGACGGTAAAGCCTTAGCCCAAGCCAAACAGAAACAAATCACCTTGGCGACCGATATTGCTGCGCTACAAAGCAGTGCTGCACAGCAAAAACTTGATTATCAAGTGGCATCTCAGCCACGCCCGTCAGGTCTTTCAGTACAAATGCAGGCCATTGCACCGATTGCAGCACAAGATTCGGGTTTGGTTGAAATCAAAGGTAAAGTGATTAAAGAATACAGTTCATTGTGGTTATATGGCGCGATCATCCTCGACAATCTCGCTTCGGGTTTTGCCGGGGCCGCGTTTATTGCATTTTTATCCAGCTTAACCAGTGTCTCTTTTACTGCGGTACAATATGCGATCTTTAGTTCGTTGATGACCCTGACCCCGAAAATTTTGGGTGGTTATTCAGGTACCATCGTGACCCAGATTGGCTATCCTAAGTTCTTCTTTATGACCACCTTAATTGGAATTCCGATCTTGATTTTAGTGGTCTGGGTAGCGAAACTGTTAAAACAACATTCCAATCAAACATAGACCAGGAGATGAATATCATGCGCATGCTACATACCATGTTGCGAGTAGGCAACTTAGAACAGTCATTGAAGTTCTATACTGAAGTCCTTGGTATGACCTTACTGCGTCAACGTGATTACCCAGAAGGGCGCTTTACCTTGGCCTTTGTTGGCTATGGTGACGAAAAAGACACCACGGTACTTGAGTTAACCCATAACTGGGATAGTTCGAGCTATGATTTGGGTAATGGTTATGGTCATATTGCGATCGGTGTTGAAGATGCTTATGCAGCATGTGAGCAAATTAAAGCACGCGGTGGCAATGTGGTTCGTGAGGCTGGCCCGATGAAGGGTGGCGTGACCGTGATTGCATTTGTAGAAGATCCGGATGGTTATAAAATTGAATTGATTCAACAAGATCAAAACGCAAGAAACAACTAATCCAAGGCATGGCCAACAGACCTAGGCCATGCCAGCGAGCTTGAATTGAGATGTGAAAACGTTACTTTTAAAGATTTATTTTAAAAATGTTGAACATTTTGTTTGAGAAAACGCTTTATTTATCAAGCCCAGTAAGCTAAAAACCTTGAACAAGGATAAAAGTCTTACTGGGCTTTTTATTGCGTACTGGTTTTTAATCACCACCGCTATAAAAAATTACAGGATGTTGTAAACAGGATAAAGTTATGTTGAAACTCTTAGCGCTCGACCGCTTCACCATTTTATTGTTTATGATGGTGGCATTGGCGACATTTTTACCCGTATCCGGTCAAGCTGCTGCAGTCTTTTCGGTGGGCACCAATATTGCGATCGCAATCTTGTTCTTTTTACATGGCGCTAAACTGTCGCGTGAAGCCATCGTTGAAGGGATCTTGCATTGGAGACTACATACGCTGGTGTTTGCCATCACTTTTGCGTTGTTCCCGATCTTGGGTCTGTTGGCCAAACCGCTGATTGAACCGATCTTGGGGCAGCAGTTGTACTGGGGCTTTTTGTTTATGTGCTTTTTGCCATCGACCGTCCAGTCCTCGATTGCTTTTACCTCTGTGGCACGCGGTAACGTCGCTGCGGCAGTGTGTAGCGCTTCATTTTCCAACTTGGTCGGGATGTTTATCACCCCGGTCTTGGTGAGTTTATTTATCTTTGGTCAGTCCAAGCATGACTATGATCCGACCTCATCGATTATCGAGATCACGCTGTTGTTATTGGTGCCGTTTATTGCTGGTCAGGTATTGAGACCTTATGTATTCCCATGGATGAAAAAGGCACCGAGTATCGTGAAAACCTTTGACCAGGGCACGATTTTGATGGTGGTGTATGGTGCTTTTAGTGGCGCCGTGGTGGCGGGGCTTTGGCATCAAGTCAGCTGGCAAACCTTGCTGTACTTGGTCTTGGTTTGTTCGGGCTTGTTGACTGCGGTCATGTTGCTGTCGCTGTATATTCCAAAATGGTTGGGCTTCAATCGTGCCGATCAAATCACGGTATTTTTCTGTGGTTCGAAAAAAACTTTGGCCAGTGGAGTGCCGATGGCGCAGATTTTATTCGCCGGTCAGCCCTTGGGCATGATCGTGTTGCCGATTATGATCTTCCATCAAATCCAGTTGATGGTGTGTGGCGTGATTGCCAATCATTGGTCGAAACAGCAGGACACTGAAATTAATCCACAATCTGTCCAAGACTAACTCGCATTTTGCTGAGTGTTGACGTATAATTCGGCTCACTTGTTGTGCTTAGCCCTGACCATGAGTCTCGGTGAGCCAAAAGAAATGGTCTGTTGTGGTGTTGGTCTGTTACTTTTTTATGCGGTGTCAATTGGCATGAATCAGCAGCTTCCTCGAAATTCGAGAGTGATCAATTGCGATGACAGCAAAACCTTTCTTCACTAGGAGTAATCGAGCATGCGCGCCGATATTCACCCAAAATATGAAAAACTAGTTGCTACTTGTTCTTGCGGTAACGTGATTGAAACTCGTTCTGCAATCGGTAAAGAAACGATTTACCTTGACGTATGTTCAGCTTGCCACCCGTTCTATACCGGTAAACAAAAGAATGTGGACACTGGCGGTCGTATCGACAAGTTCAAACAACGTTTTGCTGGTATGTCACGTTCTATCAAACGCGACTAATCGACAAGATGAAAAAAACGGGCATTTGCCCGTTTTTTTATGCCTGTCAAAAGTGGTCGGCTATAACCTACTTTGAAGCTGGCTGGGTTGTGCTGTGTGTCAATGCGGTAGTGCCTGTTCGATCAAGCGCAGTTGCTTGTGTTTGGCCTGAAAATAATCCCCTTGCAAGTAGTCAAGTTCTAAGGCTTGAGCGCGTTCAAAACTGGTTTGCTGATTGAGATGTTTGATCAGGACTTTAAAATGGCCGATTTTTCTCAATTGCTGCAACTGCTTGTGGCATGTTTCAGAAAGGGTTGAATTGATATAGCTGTTGTTAAAGGAATTATCAAAGCTGAGCAATGAAATCGCAGTGGCTTGAATAAAGGCATTTAAGTCCGCACTCGGTCGCGCATTGCGCAGTGCGATCAAGACGCCACATTGGCGCAGCAGTGCCAGACGTTTCAGTGCTTGATCACTATTCAACAGCAGTGCCGGCGCATCAAATTCTAAGATCAGCACTGGCTGATGACGCTTCAATTTACTTAGACGATGGATCAGCATATGTGCAAAATCTGGATCATGCAGCAAAATATGATGCTGTAATTGCAGCATCAACATACACGGCGCCTGCTCTGCATCTTGTTCTGCATCTAGGTCAGCAAGCTGCTGGCAGCTCAGGTTTAACAGTTCACGATCGACTTGGATACTCTGGATCAGGCGTTGGATAAAACTCTGTTCAGGGCGGAGTGCTTCAAGCTTAAAATGCGCGATCGGCTGCGCACTGTTTTGTGCATCCTGCAGTTGTTGTGGATCTACTGGATGAAAGGGTTGTTGTGCTGCGCGTTCGAGTGCGCTGTGCTGTTGCGCTGTATCTGCTGTGCTCACCACTACGATGCGCAGGTGCGGTGGGTGTTGGCTATACAGTTGTTGAAAATACACCGTCAGCGCTTGGAGTTGCGGTAAATCATAGGCAGATAGATCGAGGATGGCACTACTGGGGAGATTCAGTTGGCTAATATCAAAGTCCAGTTGCTTGAGGGCGATGACTTGTATTGAGGATTGCGCATTCGATGCAGGCTTGGAACTGGGCGCCCATGTACGCGAGTCAGCATAGTGTTGATCATTTGCCGCCTGATCCGCAGCGGCTGCACTTAAATGCTGTGATGCATTGCAGCGCTGCGTGCGATCAGGCTGTTGCTGAAGGGTTTGCAATAAAGCCGTGGGCAGAATATATATTTCAATATTTTCAGTGTTGGGTTGTGCGATACAGATCAAGTCCAGTTCAGGCGTGGCTCTGAGTTGTGGGTTTAAGCTGTGGATACGGATATGATTCCAGGCTTGGTTTTCAAGCGCGAGTTGTTTGATTTGCTGTTCAAATTCAGCGCGATGTTGCGGTTGTAATACATCGACGAGCAACTCTCCAAGAATCTCGGATGCACTGTCTAGCCCAAACAAACGCAGATAGGCCAGATTGACTTGGATATGTACCCCATCTTGGATCAATGCACGGGCATGTTTGAGCTGTAATTGTAATAGTTGATTGAGTTTTTGGGTCTGTTCAAGCTGAAGCTGGATCTGTGAGGCGCGTTGTAGCGCGCGGCTGTATTTCAGCGCACGGAGCAAAGAGGCTTGGATATGCTCCACTTGATCAATGCGTAATAGATCAAATACCCCATGACGAATCATACTCAAGAAGTGAGCAAAATCTTGGCTTTGCGGGGCACGCGGTAGCGCGATCAACACCGGGATGCGAAATGGGGCAATCTCTTGAATGTGTTGTAAGCTTTTTGACAGCGTCAGCGCTTGGCATTGCCCAAAGATGATCAAATCCCAATCATGGTGTAATTGCGTCAATAGTTCGGTGGCTTCGGAAATGCATAAATACTGCATCGGCTGTTGCAGTGTTGCCAAGGCCTGTAAAATCTGTACATCAAGATCTTGATCATCGATAAACAGAATACGACTTCGGCTCAAATCCACGGGGTCATCTGTGGGGCGTTGGGTGCTGGTACTCAATTTAAACGATCCTTGTTTAAGTCTTTGATCATGCTTGGGTTGAGTCAAAGGATGGGGTAGACGTCACCTGCGGCGATGCTTCGGGCGTCTGTTGCTTCGGGCGTGTGCTGCTGTTTGGGAACAGGTCTCTTAACTTGAGTTGCTGTTCAGACGACTTGGCTATACATTCGATTTGAATGAAACTCTCGGTAATCAATAAGATTTTACTCAGTTCTATTTCTATCTTATTTTCTGTTAAATGCAATACCCAATTCGCGAATTCATCAAAAACAGATTGATTGGGCAATACCAATGAAATCGATCTCTGCTCAGGACGCAGCTGTTGCAGCACTAAACTTGGAAAGAACACGCTTGGGCTTGGCGTCTGCCCATGAGCGGCCGTATTCAAGGGCAACATCTCTAAGCGACAGGGCAGCACATGCTCTGCCAACACTTCGAGGCCGATGGCATAGGTTTGGGTTACCGATTTTTTCATCCAACGCAGCACACCGGCCTTCCATGCCTGAGATGGCTGCTCCCGAACCAGAATAAATTCACCGGTATTCAGCAGTTTGGGTTGGGGAAGTGTCCAATGAATACGATATCCATAGGCACTGACATCCATCACCTGTGCACTATGGATTTGCAGGGCTTCACGATCCAGTTCAAAACTCAATTGTGCTTGCGCATGCGCCAGTAGCGTGGACTGCTCATTTTCTGGGCGTGTGCTGTCGGCCAGTAGCGCTTGATCACCGCCATGCTCGGTCAAATGAAAATGAGCGACTTGCACACTAAAACAAAGGCTTAACTGTGAGGAGCTTTCATAACGTTGATGACGTCTTTGTGCATGGCGGGTACCTAAGACGTTTTGTATATGGAACTGTAATGCGCTGCTTAAATACTTTTTCTCGATCTCGGACATATATTTGGCATCGTGCTGAATGGTGCTATTGATATGTTCGAGCAGGTTTTGGGTTGAGATAAAAAAGTCAGCCTGAAAATTGCTACTATGATGCTCCTGCTGATCTGAATGCACTGCGCTGTGTTGGTTTTTATAGTAGTAACGCGGTGGAGAGTCTTGTTCAGTATCCACCACATAGCGGGTGAGATGGCTGACTTTATTGGAGATCTCCACTCGTTTAATCCACTCAGTGCTGCACTGCAATAACGCTTCGATCTCTTCAGGGCGAATCTGATAGGTGTTGAATATATCCAAGACCAAGATTTGCATATAGGCATGTTGAATGTGTTTGAGTGGATAGTGACTACCTTGCAACAGATTGATATTGGTTAAATGTTCTTGGTTGCTGCGTGCGAGGCGATACAGTTGATGGATGTTGTACCACTGCTGTTTTAAACAATGGCTATAGCGTTTTTGCTGCTGAACCAACAACAAGGCCAATTGTTGCAGTGCATAGTAGCTGGCCAAGACACGCGCTGTTTTTAGATTTTGTTTGAGTCCAAAGCCCAAGCGTCCGAGTCCAAATAAATCACCTTTGCGTTGTTGTAGCTGCGCTTGGCTGCGATAGACGATATCCAGATAGATGTGAATCAGATAAAGTCGAATTCGGCTGCTGAGTTCGATCAAGTGGCTTTGCCGGTCGCGATGCAGTGGGCCTTGTTGAATAAATAGTTTTTCCAGCGTATTTAAGATGTGTTCAACCACTGGGTGCAGCGCTTGAATCAGATCATAGCGCAGGGTTTCATTGCAGTTGAGTTCGCTGAGCTCGCATAAGGCAGCTAGGATTTCCGCTGAGGTATCGCCCAGTTTTAACAAGGTCAGTGTGCCTGTCCATTTGATCAAGGCATTGACATTGCTCTCACTAAAACTCAAATGGTCCCGAGTCAGAAGCGTCGGGACATGAGCAGCAGTATCAGAAAAAGTAGAAAAGTTTTTGCTGATCATCAGCGCACCTTATTCTAAGCAGGTTGAGCACCGTAAAGTGGTGTTTTATTGGGTTCACCCGCAATTTCCTTCACCAGTTTTGGCACCAAATAGCCCGGCAAGCTGGCTAACAGCTGTTGGTAGAGCGGATCAATTCGGTCATTCTCAAGGTCAAAATGCTGTGCACCTTTAACTTTGTCCAACACATGCAAATAGTAGGGCATGACCTGTGCATCAAATAAGCGTTGGCTTAACTGAGTCAAACAATCCGCTTGATCATTGACCCCTTTGAGCAGTACCGATTGATTGAGCACCCAAATCTGTTGTGCAGCAACACGTTGCAATTGCGCACAGGTAAAATCGTCGAGTTCTTGCGCGTGGTTGCAGTGTACCACGAGTACAATTTTGAACCTACGCTTGGCCAGAAGTTGCAATAACTCGGCATCGATGCGCTGCGGCATCACGATCGGCACTCGAGAATGTATACGTAAGGTCTTGATTTGAGTCATAGATTCGAGACGATCAAACCAGAGAGCCAGTTTTCGATTGGACAGGGTCAGTGGATCACCGCCACTTAAAATCACTTCGTTAATATCCGGATGATCGAGCAGGTAGTGCTGCATCGTATCCCAGTCATCGTCTTTGGGGAGATTGGCTTGATAGGGGAAATGGCGTCTAAAGCAGTAGCGACAGTGCACCGCACAGGCCCCCGTCAGGGTCAGTAAAAACCGAGAGCGATACTTGTGTAACACGCCGGGCAGTTGAGTGGCTTCTTCTTCACCCAGTGGATCGGTGACAAATTCAGGATGAGTTTCCAGTTCCAGATGATGCGGCAGCACTTGAAGTAACAAGGGATCGAGTGGGTTACCGACTTGCATTTTGGCCACAAAGGCACGTGGTACACGCAGCTTAAATTCGGCATTGGCGAGCAGGGCGCCAGAGAGCAGTTGTTCAGGAGAGAGTTGTAGGAGGGAGAGCAGCTCAGCCGGATCAGTGACCAAGTCGCTGAGTTGGGATTGCCAATTTTGCTCTTGAAATAAATAGTTTTTCATGCCGCAGTGAAACAAAAAGAATGAATGCAGGATTATAGTCAATTCAGGCTGCAATTGCTTGAGCCGAGATTCACCGCCAAGCGCATTTCGGTTAATTTCTGTGTTGAACACGGAGTCTATGTGCCGTGCAGCCGTTAAAGTCATAATTTTTAGCCAATACAGCCTCAGCAATAAACAATTTGAGATTGCTTCATGATGTATTGCTCATTTAGAATACTGTATATCGCGATAACCGTCTGGTGCTGCTAAAATGTTCGCTGTCGCAACGGTAGATGAACTGACCAGCAATCCGTTATTTTCATTGATTTAAGTTATAAGTTTGGAGTGTGCCATTCATGGCCTATTATTCTACAAATGATTTTAAGCAAGGCTTAAAGATCATGCTTGATGGCAATCCATGTTCAATCATGGAAAACGAATACGTAAAACCGGGTAAAGGCCAAGCATTTAACCGCGTTAAATTACGTAACTTGCGTAGCGGTAAAGTCCTCGAAAAAACCTTTAAATCAGGTGAGTCTTTAGAAGGCGCGGACATCGTTGAAGTAGAAATGAACTACTTGTATAACGATGGCGAACTTTGGAACTTTATGGATCCTGAGTCGTTTGAACAAATTGCTGCAGATAAAACTGCAATGGGCGATGCACATAAATGGCTAAAAGACGATTCAAATGAATTGTGTACCATTATGCTGTTCAATGGCGTGCCATTAAACGTTAGCGCACCGAACTTTGTGGTCTTGAAAGTGGTTGAGACTGATCCAGGTGTACGTGGCGATACTTCAGGTGGTGGTGGTAAACCCGCGAAGCTTGAAACCGGTGCTGTGGTTCGTGTGCCGTTATTCGTTCAGCAAGAAGAAAGTGTGCGTGTTGATACGCGTACTGGCGATTATTTAGAACGTGCATAACGTTTCATGAATCGTCTATGATCAAGGGGGGTGATGAAAATCATCCCCTTTTTTGATGCCAAAGTCTTAGAGGAAAAATCTCGTCTAAGCTTTAAAGTCATTGAGAGCCTGAGTGACTGCAAGTGTGCTATCAGGACTGAGGAGGACGTCGGTTGAATTGGGTCAACATCCCGCTAGCTTATTAAAATTAAAGCATTCAAGCTGAGTCAGATTAAAATGAACTTGCCTTTGAAGCAGCAAGATCGAATAAAGCAGTAAGATTGAAAAATGTAGCACTTTTTAGAGCATATGAAGAATGAAGAGTTGAGGTGTGAATGGAAAATATTCAAAGAAAAATGACACCACTATCAAAGATGATATGGATTGTGGTTGCACTGATTGGTGCGATATCGTTTGGTATCTTGGCAGTAAGCCGTGGAGAGCATGTCAATGCAGTGTGGCTGGTGTTGGCCGCGATCTGTGTGTATAGCATTGCTTATCGTTTTTACAGTTTATTTATCGCAACCAAAGTTTTTGAACTTAATCCTCGACGACTGACTCCGGCGCACCGCCTAGCGGATGGCTTGGACTATGTTCCTACCAATAAATACGTGCTGTTTGGGCATCACTTTGCGGCAATCGCTGGTGCAGGACCCTTAGTCGGCCCGATCCTCGCAGCACAGATGGGTTACTTACCCGGCACTATTTGGTTGTTGGTCGGGGTAGTACTGGCCGGTGCGGTACAGGATTTCTTGGTGCTGTTTATCTCCACGCGACGCGATGGGCGTTCGTTGGGTGAGATGGCCAAGCAAGAACTGGGTACTTTTCCTGGCATCGTGGTGATGCTCGGTGCGCTTGGCGTGATGGTGATCATCCTCGCTGTGTTGGCACTGGTGGTGGTCAAGGCCTTGACCAATAGTCCGTGGGGGGTATTTAGTATTGCGGCGACCATTCCGATTGCGATCTTTATGGGCGTGTATATGCGCTTTATTCGTCCCGGGAAAATCGCAGAAGTCTCGATCATCGGTTTTGTACTGATGATGGCGGGCATTATCTATGGCGGTGATGTCGCGCTACATCCGTACTGGGGACCATTTTTCACCCTCACTGGTACACAGCTGACATGGGCATTGGTGATCTATGGCTTTATTGCCTCGGTGATGCCGGTGTGGTTGCTGTTGGCACCGCGTGACTATTTATCTACCTTCTTAAAAATCGGTGTGATCGCAGGTTTGGCGGTCGGAATCTTGGTGGCGATGCCGATCCTGAAAATGCCTTCTGTGACGCCATTTATCGATGGTACGGGTCCGGTGTTTGCGGGTTCGATGTTCCCCTTCTTATTTATCACTATTGCTTGTGGTGCGATCTCAGGCTTCCATGCCTTGGTCTCCTCGGGAACTACACCGAAACTGGTTGACAACGAATCACATATCCGTGTCATCGGTTATGGCGGCATGTTGATGGAATCTTTCGTGGCGGTGATGGCCATGATCTGTGCCACGGTACTTGAACCGGGGGTGTATTTCGCCATTAACGCGCCAGCAGCAGTACTCGGCAGCACAGTAGAGTCCGCAGCAGAAGCGGTGCGTAATCTTGGTTTTGTGGTCACGCCAGAGATGCTCACGGTCTTGGCACAAGAGGTGGGTGAAAGCTCGATCTTGTCACGTACCGGTGGTGCACCGACCTTTGCGATCGGGATGGCACATATCATCAGTGAGATCTTTAATAACCGTTCGATGATGGCATTTTGGTATCACTTTGCGATCTTGTTTGAAGCCTTATTTATCTTAACCGCAGTCGATGCGGGCACCCGTGCTTGTCGTTTTATGGTGCAAGACACGGTCGGTATCGTGATTCCTGCGGTGAAAAACTCAAGTTCATTTATCGGTAATATGCTTGGGACATTGGTCGCCGTGTCGGCATGGGGCTACTTTGTTTATCAAGGGGTGGTCGATCCACTCGGCGGTATCAACAGCTTATGGCCGCTGTTCGGCATCGGTAACCAAATCTTGGCAGCGATGGCCTTGATCTTGGGTACGGTGATTTTATTCAAGATGAAGAAAGAGAAATACGTTTGGGTCACGATCTTACCGACGATATTTTTATTTGTGACCTCGATGACCGCGGGCTGGCAGAAGATTTTCCACAGCAATCCGAAGATCGGTTTCTTGGCCCAAGCCAACCGTTTCTCGGATGCGATTGCACGTGGTGAAATCCTAAAACCGGCGAAAAGTATTGCCGAGATGCAAAGTATTGTCTTGTCCAATCAGATCAATGCCGTACTGTGTGGCTTCTTTATGATCGTGGCGGTGGTGATGATCTTTGCTTCGATCGGCATCGTACGC
>JASLJB010000180.1 GCA_030152605.1 Acinetobacter sp.
TGATATTGATGAAGGATATTTATACTACGGATATTGGTCATGGGAAGCGGCGGCAGTGACTTGGGTGCTAGGAATTGACGATACGTTATATCGAGAGCATCAGTTTTATCCAAAAGATTTAGTGGATTTTTCTAAAGCACAAGCAATAAATGAAACTACAGAAAATAGCATTGAAAGAATAAAAGTAAAAGGTGGAGAAAAATGTCCGAAAACAGGATATTGGACGACACCTGCTCAACCTGATGCACGCTCTTATTTTGTACAAGGTGAAATGCTACCGACACTTTCTCAAGTGGATTGGGGTGAGGTGTATTGGTATTTTGATGGTGAATAACTTAAAGCCTATGAAATTAATGTAGTAAAGGAATATCTAGACCAACAATACCAATACGATGCTTATGGATAACTGATTAAACAGAAATCAACCCAAGGTGATTTAAACCTTGAATGGGATGTTTGGTGAGAAGTGGAATTATCTTGCGTTGTTGGTTAGTTTGGTGGCTGGAGTCGTGTTAAGTGCTATCGTGTTTTTAATTGAATTTATTTTTGATTTTTTCGAGAAAAAATAAAAAATTTGTTTTCTCAATTATAAATATTATAAATGATTAATATTTTGAAGTTTAAAGTGTGACACTATCTAGTTCATTATTAATGCTCATATCTGCTTTGCTTTATATTATAAATGATGCGTCTTGTGGATTGAAATAAAGTTTTTGAATTTAACCCTACGGGTAACTTAGTTGATCCAAATAGCGGTGAAAGTCAGATTAAAAACAACCTGATCAAAAACTAGCAAGGCGCGCAGTATCATTACAATGCTCAAGCTAACGTGATTGAGAAAAAACCACGCAGGGCAATGTTTAAAATTAGACTGGGATAATCTAAATCGTCTTGAATGCAGTGTGTTAAATGCTCAAAGCACAGCATGAAGTTGATGGTGTTTTTGACACAAAGGGATGTCTCTTTTGTATTATAAGTTCTATTTATGAGGAAAGTACTGATGTTGATGTCTATTGTTATGTGGATTAGATAATCTTATGTCTATCGTGTGATAAATCACAATATTAATAATTATATTGAATTGTGCGATTTTATTTTGTTTGGTCGTGATTTTAAAAATAATATTAAAAAATAAATATAAGAACTTTTTGGAAATTATTTATATTAATAAGTACTTTAATTTTAAAGGTTTTAAGCTGAGTGTTAATTATATATTTATGCTTAGGTTTATTTATTGATGTTTTATTTTCTTTTATTTAAGATTCTTTTTGTGACAGTTAATCATGCTAAACGGATTTTATTATGTCCTGTTTCGCAATTTTAATAATCAATTAATTGTGCTGTAAATAACAAAAAGGAGTATTTTGATGAATAAAAACGAATTACATCGGGGATTGGAGGCACGCCATTTAAGGTTGATGTCTCTCGGTGCCGCGATTGGTGTCGGATTGTTTCTCGGTTCAGGAAGCGCGATTCATACTGCTGGACCCTCCATATTATTAGGATATTTACTCGGCGGTTTGGCTGTGTTCGTGATCATGCGAGCACTCGGTGAAATGGCAGTGAATAATCCCGTTTCAGGCTCATTTAGTCGTTATGCACGTGATTATCTTGGACCATTGGCAGGTTATTTAACGGGTTGGAATTATTGGTTCTTTTGGGTGATCGCCTGTATGGCAGAGGTGACCGCTGTCGGGATCTATATGCAGTTATGGTTTCCTGGTGTCGATGCCTGGATTTGGGCATTAAGTGCCTTAGCGATCATGACTATGGTGAATTATATTGCTGTAAAAGCCTATGGCGAATTTGAGTTCTGGTTTGCCATGATTAAAGTCGTGACCATTATCTTTATGATTGTCGCTGGCTTGGGCGTGATCATTTTTGGATTGGGGAATGGAGGCGTTCCGACCGGGATCAGTAATCTCTGGAAACATGGCGGATTCTTCCCCAATGGTTTTTCATCTTTACTGTTTATTTTACCGATGGTCACCTTTGCCTATGCTGGAATTGAGATGCTCGGGGTCACTGCTGGGGAGGCGCAAAATCCAGAGAAGTCGATTTCGAATGCAATCAACTCAGTATTTTGGCGAATTCTGATTTTTTATATCGGTGCATTATTCGTCATTTTGTCGATTTATCCATGGAATGAACTCAATACCGCGGGTAGCCCATTTGTGATGACTTTTGAAAAGTTAGGCATTCATGCTGCGGCCGGTATTATTAACTTTGTGGTGATTACTGCGGCATTGTCTTCGTGTAATAGTGGGATTTTTAGTACCGGTCGTATGTTGAATAATTTGTCGGTACAAAAACAAGCATTGAGTATTTTTAAAAACATCAATAAACGCGGTGTTCCTGCTTCGGCGATTGCCTGTTCAGTCTTGTTTATGCTGCTAGGGATTGCATTAAATTACTTTGCACCGAAGCAAGTCTTTATTTGGTTAACTGCGATTGCCTCATTCTCTGCAGTATGGACTTGGTTGATTATTTTGCTGGCACATATTCAATATACCAAGAAATTTAAAACCAATCATAACAGCATTATTAAAGTGCCTTTATTTCCATTTACTAGCTATTTAACCATCGCTTATTTGTTTGTTGTGGTCGCTGTCATGGCGTATCGTGAAGATTTAAGAGCCTCCTTAAGCTTCGGTTTTCTATGGATGATCTTGTTGATCGTGATGTATTATGTGATGGGATATAATAAAAGTTATTCTAATGTTGAACTGGAAAGTAAATAATTCAACGTTATAGTTAAAACTCAAATTAAAGTTAAAGTTAACGGTTTATAAATTCCAAATATAAAATCATACCCCTGTAAAAACAGGGGTTTTTTCGTATTCTGGCCTATCGGCTATGGTCGCAGCCACGTATAGCAGGTCGAGATAAATAAAGCTTCAATCTGCATGATTGTTCAACAGCTGCCATTGATCTATTGCACAATTTCAGAATGGGGCAGATTTAAGCAAGTGCCATTATTCTAGGCAAAGTACATCAGCATCTATTCATCAGCCACTTAAGTTGTATTTCTTCGCCTCAAGGCAAACGTGAACCTTGTGATCATTATTCGTCATATTATGACAATGGGTTTTATATAAAACACAATAATATCAGTTAATTAGTTAAATTAAGCCGTGATGGTTGTCAGATCAGAGATGATCGGCGGGGGACGGGCGCTGAGTGTAAATAGATGAAAACAGTTTGATATTAGGATCGATATCAAGTGAATCAGCGCCGAATAAAAAAGTACACCAGGGAGGGAGCGCACATCGCAGAAGCAATGCTTTGAATATCTGTGGGTATCGGATCTATGCGGATTGAAAACAGTGCCGTCGACATGAGCGCGAAGCTGTTTAAAGCTGGACCAATACGTTGGATATATTTTTATTTTTCTGAGAAGGCCAAGGTTCGGCGATCTCGTTTAACGATTTTTAAAATAGTGAGATTAGGATGATCACACATCAACTTAAATTTAAATTAAGTCTTGTGAGCTTGGTAGTACTGAGCAGCACCTCAACACTGGCAACGGCAAAAGGCCAAACTGAAATTGAACAATTACGTCAAGAAGTTCAAGCACTCAGAGCGATGATTGAACAGCAGCAAGTTCAAAATGTTGAAACCTCGAAAGCGGTCACCGCATTGGCGACTGCACCGGTGGTTGCAGCGCCCGCAGCTGTACCCAAGTTGAAAAGTGGGGCAAGTATTAATATTTACGGTAACGTTCGTGCCGATGCATCCTATCAACTCAAAGGCGGCACTGCCTCGCGGAGTTATAACCAAATCAGTAGCGTACCTTTAAAGGGCGGTGATGAAGGCAAAGAGATGTTTAGATCGACGCTGTCCGCGACGCGTTTAGGTATGGATGTGAAGCACCAACTCAATGGTGAAGAGATCAGCGGCAAAATCGAAACGGATTTCTTGGGTGGCGCTGGCATGGATGTATTGCGTATTCGACATGCCTATGTCAACTACGGCGATTGGTTGCTTGGTCAAACCTGGTCGAACTTTGCAGTGCCTGATTATATGCCGGAAAGTATTGATGCCTTGGGCTTTGTCGGGGGGGCGGTAAAACGAACCGTACAAGCGCGTTATACCCAGAATTTTAATCCAAGCACTGCGTTGGTGGTGGCGGTTGAAGATCCCAAAGACGGCAGTTCAAATATGCGTATTCCGGCACTCACTGCACGCCTCAATCATCAGTTTAATGAGGATGGCCGTGTCAGTTTAAGGCTGATGGGCAATGAAAAACGCACCCAAGAAGATGAAGAGATGGCTTGGGGTGTCGGTTTGGGACTGCAATATAAACTGATGCCGAGTACTACGCTGAAGGCGGATTATTATCATGTCAAAGGCGATGCCAGTTTTGTCTCTTGGGCCAACCCCGGCTTTAGTAAAAATAGCGACAATGAAATCTTGGATCAAAATACCTTTGATTCGATCACTGTGGGTGTAACCCAGCAGCTGAATGAGCAATGGCGGGGCACACTCGGGTATGGCTATATGAAAGCCGATCTCAGTGATCAGTATTTATCAGGCCTGAAAGGCACAGAGGTCAATAAAAACCTTTGGCAAGCTTGGGGCAATATCTTCTACAGCCCAACCAAACCCCTGAGTTTGGGACTCGAGTATGTATATGGTGAACGTAAAGCTGCTGATGTGGGGCTTTATGGTCAAGACAAAGGTGAAGATAGTCGCTTTAATATGGTCGCGATTTATAACTTCTAAATCACGGTTATTATTGCTTTGATGGCGTTAAATCTTCCACATTTAAATAGCCTAAGCAATTAACCCTCAAAATCAATCCGTTTTTATGATCGGTATTGGTTATAGGCGGCGAGAGCCGCCTATTTTTCGCTGGGGTATATGGATATACCATCAGCGGAAAGACGGTTTTTGGGTACTTTTTTTAAAAATTACCAGAATAATTGCGCTCGCAGTGGACTGAGAATGGTAGGACTTGCCGAATAGGGATTTTATTTTATTTTAATGCTGCACTCTATAAGATCAGAACGATTTAGATATTTGTCGGACTGTAGATCAAATCAGTATTTAGGCGTATAGATAAAATGCCCGAACATAAGCGCTACGGAGGATGGTTTGTTCAATCAATCCAATCCCGCATGAATGGGTAAAGTGATCAAATTGATCAGGTTGATGTACAGCACACCTTAAAAAACCAATATTACAGTTGCAAGCGCGTGCCGATATCAACAACAATGGCGCTCGGAGAATTGAGTGTCAAATCAGCCATCAGGACAGCCGAATTAAAAGGTCTGGGATGAATGCTGCCAAAGACAGTAAACTGCACTGCGGGTTGAGGGAAAGACGTGCACAAAGATGAAGTCAATCAAGGTCATGGCATGGGTCTTGAACTTGAGCAAAAAGATTGGATCAATATCACGCAACAAGACCTTGAGGGATTGGCGGCGGACTATGCAGAATTGCAGGCGGCGCTTGAGATTGTATGGCACAGTCCACGCCCATTTTCATCCGCTGCAATCGTCAAGACGGCATCCGCTGAGTATTTGATTAAGCGTAGTCATCAGAGCTTTCGTAGCGTGGATGATTTACAACAAGAACATCAATTTATCCAACACCTTGCCGATAAGGGGATTGCGGTGTCGGTGCTACTGCCCAATCACGCAGGCCAAACTGCTACGGCACGCGGCGAGTGGGTCTACGAAGTGCATCATAAGATTCAAGCCCATGATCTATATGCCGAACATCATTCTTGGAAAAGTTTTTTTTATCCGCAACATGCCCATGCCGCAGGGCAGTTTTTGGCACGCCTGCATGCGGCGGCACTCGACTTTGATTTGCCGGCACGACGTACCCAATATCTACTCTCCAATCAACGCTTGTTAGATCAAGACGATTTGCTGTTGGCGATTCAACAGCGGATCCGTGGCAGTGTGGGCTTAAGCGCCTATTTTCAAGATCAACCGTTGACTGAGGCTTTTCAGCAGCAGATTCGACATTTTCATCTGCCGCTAAAAGCCGTGCTGCCCAAGCTGACCTCAGTCTGGACGCATAACGATTTGCATGGATCAAATCTGTTCTGGCGCGATGCTTCGCCACAGGCAGATGTGGCGGCAGTGATAGATTTTGGTCTGAGTGATCGCACCACGATGGCCTATGATATAGCCGTGGCGATCGAACGTAACTTTGTTGATTGGATGCAACTGCATCAACCAGATCAAGCAAATCAACAGGCTCAAGCAAATCAGCACGCTCACGAAACTCAATCAGGTCAAGCCAATATCAGTATTGATTATCCTGGCTTGGCCAGTTTTATACAGGGCTATATTGCGGCAGGCGGCGATGTGCAGCAGCTGGCTGAGGTGATCAAGATCCTGCCTTTGGCACATATTGATTTTGCTTTATATGAACTGGAATATTTTGTAGAGATTTCTAAAAACTCCAATCATGCCGATGCGGCCTATCGTTATTTGATCGAACATACGGCTTGGTTTTATGGCGATCAGGGTCAGCAACTTTTAAGCCGATTGGGTGCTGTGATTCAACAGTATTCAGCAGAC
Organism: Acinetobacter sp.; assembly: GCA_030152605.1. Taxonomy (GTDB): domain Bacteria; phylum Pseudomonadota; class Gammaproteobacteria; order Pseudomonadales; family Moraxellaceae; genus Acinetobacter. The sequence goes on from JASLJB010000180.1 coordinate 6,540, forward strand.
CTGTGATCAGGATTTAAATTTAATACAACAACGTGCTGCCCACGCTCGATCTCGGATGTCGATGTTGAAGTCGATGCGGGTGGGTGAATATTTTAACTTTTAGGTCTTTGTTAGGGATTTATCATGTCCACCATAACGCTGCGAAAAACAATATTAACTCAGTCATTGATGCAAGTTTTAAGTCGTTATTCGACCTCCATCCTCAGCGCTTCGGGGCTGATGCTGTTCGCGACAATTAACAGCCATGCTGAAACACCGACGGTGCAGCAACTCGATACCATCATGCTTGAAGCCAATGCCAAAGCGCACACTGCGCAAGTCAAGTTTAATGGCAGTCTGTCTGGCCTGTCCAAGCAAGATCTGGCCTATGTGCCGGCCTCCATTTCACGAGTGGATGCTGAACAGATCGAAGCGCAACAAGCCAAGGTTTTGGGGGATGTAATTCAACAAGATGCAGCCGTGGGCGAGAACTATGCGCCGATTGGCTACTATCCCAATGTGGTGACGCGTGGCTTTGTGCTGGGGCAGGCATCGAGTTATTTTGTCAATTCGCAGTTGGTGCGCGGTGAGCAAAATGTGGCCCTGGAAAACAAACAGCAAGTCGATATCCTCAAAGGGATCAGTGCCATGCAAAGTGGCCTATCCACCTCAGGCGGGGTGATCCACTATGTGACCAAACGTCCTGAAGCACAGATTGGCAGTCTCAATCTCGATGTAGATGAATATGGTGACAACACGGTTGCGGTTGATGTGGGCGATTTATTTGGTGCAGCACAACAGTTTGGTTTTCGAGTTAATCTGGCCAATCAAAACCTGCGTCCCTATGTCGACAACAGTAACGGGAGTCGTCAATTTGGTGCTTTGGCACTGGATTGGCAAGTCAATCCGCGCTCCAAACTGGAATTTGATCTAGAGGCACAAAAGCAGCAACAAGCTTCGGTGCCGGGTTATCAACTGCTGGATGGCAAAGTGCCGACCGGCGTGAGCTGGGAGCGTCGTCTCGGTGAGCAAAGCGGGGTGATTCCTGTAACCAACCGCAGTCTAAACAGCAGCTTGCACTATCAATATCAGTTTAATGATGCATGGACAGGGCGTTTGAGTGCCGCGCATAGCCAAGCGGTATTGGATGATTATTCTTCCTTTGCTTGGGGCTGTTATAGCGAGATCTGTGATTATAGCGGTCTTGGCAATAGCTTCGACAAACATGGGAATTACGATATTTATAACTATCGAAACCCTAACGATCGCTATGTCACCGATCAATTCAAGGCGGCACTCAGCGGTGAGTTTGCAACAGGCGGCATCGCGCATCAACTCAATCTTGAGCTGACCCAAACCCAGAAACAACATAAGAAACATGCTGAGGTCAATCAGTTGCTGGCCACTGGCAATATCTATAGCGGTGTGATCACGCCCGTGATTGATCCAGAAACTGAACAACCGATGAAACCGATCACTGAAGTCTCGGGTGAGCGCTATAAAGCCTTGCAAACATCACAAAGCGCAGTCATGGTGGTTGATCAGATCAATTGGCATCCGCAGTGGTCGAGTATCCTCGGCGGAACTTGGCTGCGTCTGAATGAAAAAGCTTACACGCCAGAGGGAGCACAAGCGCGTAAAACCGAGATGGATAAGTTCTTGCCGCAACTGGCGTTGATGTATCAGCCTTGGGAGGATACCCATGTCTATGCCTCATATAGCAAAGGCTTGACCGATGGCGGCATGGCACCGTTCTATACCGAGAATGCATTCGAGGTGTTGGCGCCGATGAATTCGCGTCAATATGAGATCGGGGTTAAACAGCAGATCAATGATTATTTAATCACTGCGGCCGTGTTCGATATCAAACAAGACAATCAAAGCCTACGTTACAATGCCGATGATAGCCTAAGCTTTGTTGCCCAAGGCAAGCAGCAGAACTATGGGCTGGAACTGGGGCTACAAGGCAAGGTCACGGATGCGCTGAAGATCAACAGCAGTTTGGCCTATACCCATGCGCGTTTGGTCGATATCGACACTGCTGAGCTTAAAGGTCATCAACTGCAAAATGTGCCGAGCATTCGCTTGAGCAGTTTTGCCAGCTATGATGTGGCGGCAGTGAATGGGCTCAGTGTTTTGGGTGGTTGGCGCTATAGCGGCAGTAAATATGCCAATGCCGCAGGCACAGCCAAGGTTTCAGGCTATAGCGTGCTCGATCTTGGCGCAGCCTATCGCTTTCAACTCAGTCAGCACGATGCCACTGTGCGCTTCAATCTCGATAATGTCTTCAATAAACAATACTGGCGTGATGCCGGTAGTTTTATTGGTGATGATTATTTATTTTTGGGTACACCACGTACCGCAAAACTGGCCCTCAATCTGAAATACTAGGCCACAGCGTAGATCGTAGACAGTCGAAGCTCGGGTCAGACAAAAATAAATCATAGATGCGAGTCGCTCTAGCGATATAAATCTTAGAGCGATTCGCCATGATGAGTGGGAAGGGGAGTGAGGTGTTTGCAGGGTTTGGTTTTGGGATTGGCTTTGGGGTAGTATTTAGAGTTCAAAAAAACTCATTTGGTTGTGTTTATTCATAATAAAGTTTTCAACCATGACTTTATGACATTGGAATTTTTGTTGTTGTGGATTTTCAATCCACACCACACTGTTAAAATTTTCTTTGAAGATTGCATGCCCTTGAAGCGCTGCACCTTGATAGCCGAGTTGTCTAAAGCCTTTCTCCAGTTGATCGATCAATTGTTCAAACTCAAGATAACTGTATTTGGTCATTTCATTATGTAAAAAACCTCCATAAAAATTGAAGATTTCATAAAGTTCACTGATTTCACTCAACGAAATTGGAGGATGATCTTTCATTTTCAACATCCTTAATTTTAGATTTCTTTCATGCAGCGGCTGAACTCAGATCTAAGTTGATTGAATTAAACCGTGATGAAAGAAATCGAGTTGCAACGTGGTTCACGTGTATTCCATGCATCTTGCATGGCCAGTTTTACATATTTCCATGTGAGTCTGGATTCAGCTTTTAAATCCTCCCTGTGTTGTTTGAGAAGTGTTTCATAATCTAGGTCCGGTCTAGATTTATATGCCTCAAGCGTATAGTGGCGCCCGCTATAGGTGTCACGCCAATACAGTTCATGGTCTAGGTTATGGTTTGGGTTATCTGCTAGTTTTTGTTGGTTGATGATCCAGCGCCAATCAAGATTTTACAACGTGGTCCATTGTTTGCTAATTTCCTCAAAACTTTTGCTCAATATAACTTGCTTATCATTCACCTCTTTGACCCATGCAACCGGGATCAGGTGATGTTTTCCATCAGTGTCGTCCTGTTTGCTGAGCTTGATTTGATCTTTTCCTTCGAGGTGGTCAACTTTACCGACCGGATGACCAGTGGAATCAATCACATCAGCATGTACTTTGATGTCATCTACATTGATATTCATCATTTTGAATACACTCCATGTCGTTTAGACAACAAATAATCTAACTCAATATTTTTAAATATTCTGCATCTGATAATCAATGACACAATTCACTTAACTTGCTTTACATTATTTTAAATATTTTAATCTTCACAAGGTTTGAAACAAAAAAAATCATTTTACCAGCGTCCGACCCTAGCTGAAGTTGGTTTCAAATTTTCCAGCAATTTCGCTTTGATATACGTTCGTTGTTTTAAGTCCTGTAAGCAAGCATGCCGCCAATCTTTAATATTAAAGGCGTGAATGACTTTAAATAATTCACGGTAGCGTTGAATACGTTCAGTCTTCGGCATATTCAGTGCCGTGTGTAGAGCCATCGCCATCGCTAGAGGATCGTGCGGATCGACGATCAGCGCCGCTGCCATTTGCTCGGCTGCGCCGGCATATTTGGATAGGATCAGCACACCGGGATTGTTTGGGTCTTGCGCTGCAATATAAGCCTTGGCAATCGTCTGCATACCTGCAGCCAAACAGCTAATCCAACAAATATCTGTCCGCGCCAAGGTCTGAATCAACTGCATCTCGGGCAGTTGATGGTGGCTCAAT
>JASLJB010000191.1 GCA_030152605.1 Acinetobacter sp.
CGATTCTTGATCCGTACGGCCTATGTGCCCCCGTTGCATCTGCATGATTATATTACCCATGCCTACCCACGCTATGTGGACTGCTTAACTGCATATTTCCAACAGGCGCTACAACAGCGCTTTAGCAATCTCAGTGCCGCACAGCTCACCCTCTATAGCGATGCCTATATCGGCGTGGTGGACAGTTTGCATGTCGATCTGCTCTACGCTGGGGTAGATAACTTTGAGGCCAAACGCAGCGCAATGTTGTTTTTACTGGAAAATGCGATGCGAGAATTGAAGGGTTGAAATGATTCAACATATTTTATTTTTCTCAATCACGCGCTGCTGAATCCGTCTCAGTACAATCCGTCCTATGCTTGCTTTATACCCAGAGAATCAGCCATCATCATCAAAATACATCAGGATAATCATCATGTACGACTCAGAATATGCTTATCAATCCGATCTGCTCGGGCCTGAATACCAAAAACTGATTTTAAATCTCCCCAACGATGCGGATGGCAAGGTGATCGCCACCTTGGTTCGAAAAAAAGCCGATCAAGCAACCCAAAAGGCGGTGCTGTATATCCACGGTTTTTTAGATTATTTTTTCCAAAAAGAAATGGCGGAGCAATTCAACCAACACGGCTATGACTTCTATGCACTGGATCTGAGAAAATATGGACGCTCGATCCTCCCCAAGCAAAAAGCCTACGACGTGCGTGACTTAAAAGAATACGAGGTTGAAATCAGCCAAGCCCTCAACATCATCGGCGGCGAAGGCCATACTCGGGTATTACTCTCAGGGCATTCGACTGGCGGCTTGATTAGCACTTTATTTGCAGTACATCATCCGCATCATCCTTTACTCGCAGCACTGTGGTGCAATAGTCCGTTTTATGACTTCAACATGCATCCATTAAAGAAGAAATACGCACTTCCGAAACTCAGCGCCTTGGGTAAATATGCACCCAATCTGAAATTCCCAAGTGAACTGAATAAGTTTTATACGCCGAGTCTGCACTGCGACTTTCATGGCGAATGGCGCTTTAATCTGGACTGGAAACCAAAAAGCTATCCGCTGGTTCGCTTGAGTTTTGTACATGCCATTTTTGAGGCACAAAAAGAAATTCATCAAGGCCCACGCCTGACGATTCCTGCGCTGATTATGCATTCGGATCGAACCACTTACCCGAAAAAATATAATCAGGATGCCCAGAGCAGTGATGTGATCTTATGCGTGGATGACATTAAAAAACACGCAAACACATTACAAGGTAATGTTGATGTAATGACAATAAAGGGGGGATTGCATGATTTGGTGCTGTCTAAGCCACCCGTGCGCGCGTTGGTCTATCAACAGTTATTTGCTTGGTTAGCGAAGAAAATCGACTAGTCTATATGTGCGTGTTGTAAGCCTGAGCTGTGCAATTCAACGCTGTTGCAGTGATCTCAGATCACTGCTCATCTTTGTATTTAATCAATACCTGATGGGCGGGATGCCCTGCTGGAGTGAGTTCGATCAAGCGCTCCACGGCGTCGATCGCTTCAGGACAATAGGCCAAATGCTTAAGTAAAACATCGACTTCATTGGCCTTAAAAATCGCTTCACTGAGGCGAGATTCAAGACAATCACGCCATGCACACAAGAACGGGCTCTCGGTTTTGGCCAAGAATACCCCACGACACAGTTTAAGCGCGAACTCGGTATAGCCGGCATCCAAAGCCTGTTCAGCTTGTAGAAAATCAGCATCCAGTGTGGCCAAAAGCCGGTAAGGCCGTGAGCCTAATAAGCCGCCCAACACATCACGCAACTGAGACATTTCCGCTTTCAATGTCCCCATACTCACTTTACGTTCACCATAAAGCGCTTGATGTAAATTTTCCAAATTCATGCCCTGCGGACACAGCGCCAAAATGGTCAAGATCTCGATCTGACGTGGGGTCAGCACCAAAACTTTGCCATTAAACAGCACCTGCGGCACAGTAAAAGCACGGATATAAAGATGGTGTTGTTGGTAGTCCAATACTGCCGATTGGATAATCGCAGCGCAGCGCTCTGCAGCGAGCATGCCCAAGCTATTGTGGTTATTCCATGTGGTGGAGAGATCGATCACGCCCAAGACTTGTTTGGAATAAGGATCGATAATCGGCGCGGCATAACAGACCCAATCATGGATCGACGACATAATATGTTCGTTGGAAAAAACGCAACTCGACTGCTGGGTTTTCAGCGACAACGCCAAGGCATTGGTGCCGACCAAATCCTCACGCCACTGCCCGCCTTGCACAAAATGCACTCGCTCTGCGGCCTGTTGCATTTTGCCACTGGCGGCGGACCAGATAATGGTACTGCCCACATCGCCAATCGCAACCACCATCGACGACTGCTGCGCAATATGTTTGAGTTCATCGGCACAACGCTCAAGTGCCATTTTCAATACATTGGGTTTTTGCTGTTGAGTAATAATCAACGGCGCCGCTTCCATTTCCTCTGGAATATGCGCAAGTTTTGAACGCTGCCACGAGCTTATAATACTTTGACTCAGTTGATCGGCGTGCTGCTGTGACAGGCTACTGCTTTGGCGTAATAGCTCAATATCCTGCCGCTTTTGCATTAACTCATGTTGACTCAACATTATTCATATCCTTATGTCTTTTGTTGGCGTAAGTTGCTTGAGTTGAAAAGGTGTTGGCTTAAATTTTAATTGCATCATCACAGAGAATGTCGTTCAGGATTTACCGAATATTGTGTTTAAGATCAAGTTATCTTATACCAAAGGGTAACATGCTTATAGCAAAAAGTTATAAACTTATCACTTTATTTTCAATCATATGTTTCAAACCCAACTTAAAAATAGGCTTGAACATTGAAGTGGATTTGCACAAAAAAGCAGGGGCAATTGCCTACCTTTCTCCAACCTTTTTGTTATATGCTCAAATCACAATGCAATGAATGCTATGTTAAGTTATTCATTGCGACATGATCTTAAACTTTGGTGAAAAATAAGTAAAAGGATACTCTTATGCGTTACATCGATCCAAATCAAGCTGGCTCAAAAGTCCAGTTTAAAGCCCAATATGAAAACTTTATTGGTGGTCAATGGGTAGCTCCTGTAAAAGGCGAATACTTTGACAATCTTTCTCCTGTTGATGGCAAAGTATTTACCAAAGTTCCACGCTCAAGTGCTGAAGACATCGAACTTGCACTTGATGCTGCGCATAAAGCAAAAGCGGCTTGGGGCCAAACCTCTCCAACCGAACGTTCAAACACACTGTTAAAAATCGCAGATCGTTTAGAAGCCAACCTAGAATTATTGGCTGTGGCTGAAACTTGGGATAACGGTAAGCCCGTCCGTGAAACTCTTGCCGCTGATATTCCATTGGCAGTGGATCATTTCCGTTATTTCGCAGGTTGTATCCGTGCTCAAGAAGGCGGTATCTCTGAAATCGATAAAGATACCATTGCATATCACTTCCATGAGCCTTTGGGTGTGGTCGGTCAGATCATTCCTTGGAACTTCCCGATCTTGATGGCGGTTTGGAAATTGGCGCCTGCATTGGCCGCCGGTAACTGTATCGTACTCAAACCTGCAGAACAAACACCTGCAAGTATCTTGGTTCTGGTTGAATTGATTCAAGATCTTCTGCCAGCCGGCGTATTGAATATCGTCAATGGTTATGGTGTTGAAGTCGGTCGTCCATTGGCCACTAACCCACGTATTTCTAAAATTGCATTTACAGGTTCGACTCAAGTCGGCCAAATGATCATGCAATATGCCACTGAAAATATCATTCCAGTGACACTCGAGTTGGGTGGTAAATCTCCGAACATCTTCTTTGAAGACGTAATGGATCAAGACGATGACTATCTCGACAAAGCCCTCGAAGGTTTTGCGATGTTTGCCCTCAACCAAGGTGAAATCTGCACATGTCCATCACGTGCATTGGTTCAAGAAAGCATTGCTGAACGTTTCTTGGAAAAAGCCATTGAGCGTGTAAAACGT
>JASLJB010000246.1 GCA_030152605.1 Acinetobacter sp.
AAAAACAGTTACTTTAAAGGTTTAAACTTAAACACCTCAACCCATTCAACAGATCTTGGCCTAGGTCTAAATCATATTATTCATATTCACAATCGGCAGCATCACCGCGATCACGATCACCAACACAATGCCCGCCATAAATACCAACATCAGCGGCTCAAGCAATGCCAATAAGGTGGAAATAAAGGTCGTAACTTCGCGATCTTGCATATCTGATGCGCGTTGTAACATACGATCCAGTTCACCTGACGCTTCCCCACTTTTGATCATTTGTACCATCATTGGGGGGAAATAACCACAGCGTTCCAATTGGGTTGCTAAGTTGCCACCTTCAATTACTTTTTCAGCTGCGACATTGATTGAATCACGGATGACCCAGTTACTACTGACGGCTGCGCCAATTTTCAAAGCATCCACCAAAGGCACGCCGGACTGGGTCAGGATCGACAGGGTACTGGCAAAACGCGCTGAGTTTATACCACGCGATAATTTACCAAATAATGGCAATTTGAGCACTAATCGGTCAAACGCATAATGTCCTGAAGATGTTCTCAAGAAACGTGCAAATAATAAGACACTCAAGATCGAACCCACGATCAAAAACGGCCATGCATGCCGAATAAAATCACTGGCCTTCATGAGGGTCACGGTGATCCACGGTAAAGCCTCCTTGCTTTGATCAAAGGTTTTGACGATATCCGGCACCACAAACGTCATCAATCCCATCACGATCGCAAAGGACATCAGCATCAGGATGATCGGATAGATCATGGCGCCTTGGATCTTCTTCTGCATCGCAAAGCGGTTTTCGGTGTAGTCCGAGAGCTGATCCAAGATCAGATCCAAATGTCCGGAACGTTCACCTGCCGCAATAGTGGCGATATACAGATCTGGAAAACGGCTGGCCTGTTGCATGCCCTGTGCCAGCGTATGGCCTTCGAGCACTTTGCCACGTACCGATAGCATCAGGTTACGCACATGGGCTTTTTCATTCTGTTTGGCCACGGCGCGTAAGGCTTCCTCAAGCGGAATCGCGGCGGCGACCAATACGGAAAGTTGCCGTGTCATCAGCGCCAGATCATAGGCACTGAACTTTTTTTGAAACCAGCCTGAAGATTGATTTTTATCCTTGCTTTCAACTGCATCTACCGTCACCGGAATCCAGTCTTTATCGCGTAATTGTTGTCGGACTTGACGGGCTGAATCGCCTTCAAGTACCCCTTTGTGTTGCTTCCCTGAAGCATCGAGCGCGGTAAATTGATATGCTGGCATTATGATGCTCTAATTGTCCGAGTGCTTATCCGATTATCTTTATTGAAACAGTTGCATCTAACCATGAAAATCAGCCATATTCTTTTCATTATTCCACCTTTTAAATGATGCAAACACTCTAACATAAGCACTGCATCCTCACGCTATGAATTCACTTTAACTCGCCCAGCATTGTCTATGTCAAATCCACCTACGCCAAGCCCTGATCCTTACCGCGTCCGTGTCGCGGTTCCTGTACACATCAACGATTGTTTTGACTACCTGGTGACTGCCGAGCAGTATGCAGCTATCAGCCCCGGCACTCGGGTTGCCGTGTCTTTTGGACGCCAAATCTTGATTGGCGTGGTGCTTGAAAAACTGCCACTGGATACGCCGCTCAATCCGAAGTTTCGCCTCAAAGCCATCACGCAGGTCTTGGATGACCGCGCTATTCTAAATCCTCAAGTTTTAACTTTGTTGACATGGTCCGCGCAATATTACCAATTTCCAATTGGTGAAGTCATTCAAACCGCCCTGCCGAGTCTACTGCGCCAAGGTAAGCCCTATAACTTACTCGCCAGAGTATGGAAAGTCTTGGACATGGCGGCGGATGATCAACTCAAACGCTCCGAAAAACAAAGAGATGCCTATAAAATTTTAAAACTGCATCCCCAAGGCAGTTTAGAACACATCTTGAACCTCAGCGGGGTGGAAACAGCCACCCTTAAAGCCTTAGAGAAGAAAGGCATTGTCTGCTGTGACTTAGAGCCACAAGACTTTAAACCTGAACCAGTGCAAATGGCACAAATGCCACTAACCGCCAACCCCGATCAGCAACATGCGATTGAACAAATCCTCAAGGCAAAAAATAAATATCAAGCCTTTCTACTCGATGGACTCACCGGCAGTGGTAAAACCGAAGTCTATTTACAGGTCATGCAACAGATCCTCAAACAAGGCAAACAGGTCTTGGTCTTGGTACCTGAGATCGGGCTGACGCCTCAAACCATCAACCGTTTTCAGTCACGCTTTCACTGTCATATCGCCTTGCTACACTCGGGTCTCAACGAGACGAAGCGTTTACAGGCATGGCAGTCTGCCGAAACCGGCAAGGCTTCGATCGTGTTGGGGACTCGCTCTGCGATCTATACTCCAATGCCCAATCTGGGCTTGATCATCTTGGATGAAGAACACGACCTGTCTTTTAAACAACAAGAAGGCTTTCGCTATCATGCGCGTGACGTGGCGCTATACCGTGCTGCGCTGGCCAAATGTCCGATCATCTTGGGCTCAGCTACACCGAGCATCGACAGCTATCACTTGGTGGAACAAAACAAGCTGACCGGGCTACAACTCAATCAACGTGCTGGCGGTGCGATTCTGCCCAAGATGCATGTAATTGATTTAAAAGTGGCAAAAAAACAGCATGGCATGAGCCAACAACTCATCGATCAGATCGGGCAATGTTTGGCACGCAAAGAACAGGTGCTGATCTTCCTTAAC
>JASLJB010000287.1 GCA_030152605.1 Acinetobacter sp.
ACACGCAGGTTCGCACCTGATGCAGCAGCATCATTCGCCAACTCACCTTCAATGTTTAAAGTCTCATTGAGTTTCTTGGCCAGTGTATCGCCAGAGTTACCCGCAAACTTCAAACCGTCATTCAGCGTCGCAACTTCTTCAGTTGTACCATCTGGTTTTTCATACACGATACGTTTGGTCGTGGTGCCATCAGCGCCATTTAGACCAGGTGCACCATCTTTAGCCGTGATTGAAATACCGTCCGTGCCATCTTTACCGTCTTGACCATTTAAACCGATGCTATCGACTTTAATGTCTTGAGATAAGGCAACCGTAACGTCAGTGCCTTCATTCGTGACGTCGATATTCTCGCCACCTTTGAAGTTCACCGTATCACCTGGCTTCACTTGTGTTGCTTTACCCGTTGAATCTGTCGCAACGGTCCAGCCTTTTTCTGCGCTGTTCTTAACTTCAGTCAACTGATCGACGTTGACCGCGTCTTTACCGTCTTTACCAGCAGCAACGTTCGTGATCACTTTGTTGCCCGCATCAATACCTTTTGCGGTAATGCTCGGACCATCTTTGATCGTCAAACCTGCGTTGTTGATAACCGTGTCACCAACGGTCACCTGATCAAAGCTAACTTCTTTGGCTGTTGCTACGGTGTAATTATCTGAGCCATCTGGATTGGTCGATTTGGTAACAACAATATTTTCACCTTCAGATACTGTTGTTTTGGACTTCGCAGTTTCACCCTCAATCGCTTCAGCAATCGTGTTGTAGTTGGTATTGTTCGCGACGAAAGGTCCTGTCACATTACCTTCGTCATCTAAAGTCACCGTACCACCGATGATTTCAGTCGTGGTTTGCGCTACATTTCCAAGTACGTTTTGCGTTGCATACAGTTGGCTACCATTAATTGCATCCGTACTGGTTTTGCTAATTTCACCCGCTGCGACATTTTTAATTTGGCGTTCTAAACCATAGGATCCTATCGATAGCTGATCACCTTCAGAGTTTACAGTTCCAGCAAAGCCACCAAATTTCAGACCATTGATATTAGCTTCTTTAATAGTAGTCGCTTTAGCATCTGTCTTAGACCCAGCTCCTAGAGCAATCGAGTTTTCTTTAGAAACATTTGTTCCACTACCTATGGCTAAACCTTTTTGCGCCGTTACCGTTGCAGCAGCACCTAAAGCAAATGAATCAGAACTGGTCCCTTTAATTTGGGCGTCTTTCCCGATCGCAATACTATTTGCACTATTTTTTTCAACCTGTGTTCCATTACCAATCACAATTGAAAAATCACCAGTTGCTTTGTTCCCAACTGAGCCTGGGTTTCCACCAATAGAAATTGCACTTCTACCTGTTGCTTCAGCGCGATCACCAATAGCGATAGCCGATCCATCACCAGCTGCTTTAGTAGATGTCCCGATCGCAATCGCAGAACCCTTATTACCATCAGCAAAAGCAAGAGATCCTATTGCTATTGAGTTTTGAGTTCCACTTGCTGCACTTGTACCCACTGTCGCCAATTTACCTAAAGCAATAGATCCATTCGCACTAGGACTCACTATTTTTGCACTATCACCGATTGCAATACTACCAGTACTTTCTTGAGTAATCGCAGCAGAAGGACCAATCGCGATTCCACCATGATTCTTAGCACCATCGTTATTAAAGTTTCCGCGTACTTTCCCGCCATCATTGACGCTGAAGTAGTGGACGCCATCGCCACTGCCTGTTCCTGCTAAGGCATTGACCTTATAGGTATTGGTGGCTTTATCAAACTCAACTTTGGTATTTTCACCGTCAGCGATTTTGATGACTGATGCATCTAACTGATTTTTATTGACTGCATCGGTACCCGCAGTGCCTGGGCCAAGATTGGTGATCGTTTTACCACCCATGTTGATGCCGCCAGCGTTAATCACTGGGCCACCATTGTTGATGGTGAGTGAGTTGGCTGTCAGATCGTCTGAAGTCGCAACAGTATAAATAGAATGACCCGTAACTGGATCAACTGATGGTGTGACATCAATATTGTTACCCGCTTTTACTTCTGTTTTGGCAGCAGCTGCAGCTTTAGTCAACTGTTCTACGTTCACAGCATCTCTATCATCTGTACCCGCAGCCACATTGGTGATCTTATTACCAGCAACATCAACCTTGGTTTTGGTGAAGCTTGGACCATTGTTTACGGTAATACCATTGGTATTCATTACCGTATCACCTGTGGCCACAGAGGTCAGACCTTTTAACTCTTTTGCAAGGTCAAAGGTCAAGTTGCCATCTGTCTGGCCAACGACAACGTTGCCATCTGTATTGGCAAAATCAACCACCGCTTGCTCGCCAACAGCATGTTTTTTGGCGCCTTTATTGGTACTTACATTCCAGCCTGACATACCGCCATCAGCCGCTTCAGCGCTCACAGTATAGGTATTGGTTTTATCATTAAAACTGACCTTGGTATTGGCGCCAGCCTCAACTTTGGTCTTTGCCGCATTCAACTGATCAAGGTTGACTGCATCGGTACCCGCAGTGCCTGGGCCAAGATTGGTGATCGTTTTACCACCCATGTTGATGCCGCCAGCGTTAATGGTTGGACCACCCGTGATGCTCACGCTATCAAAGCTGACGTCTTTGGCAGTAGCAACGGTATAAATACTTTGACCTTTGCTCCCCGTACCTTTAGTGACTTTAATATTCGCGCCTTCATTAACTTCAGGAGCCTCACCACCGCCAGCGGAACTAGCGACTGCTTTCAACTGAGCAACTGTCACCGCATCGCTATCTGCCGCACCATCAGCGAGATTTTGGATTCTACGTTTTTCACTTGATGAACCGACAGAGACGACTCCACTTACACTACTGAGTGCTTGATTGGTGAGATAGCCCTGACCTACTGCTGCTGTTGTCGTAGCTTTTGAACCTAATGCAACACTATTAGCTAGCGTAGCACTAGCTCTAGGACCAAGTGCTACAGCTCTAGATTTCGTTGCGGACGATCCCTCACCAATAGCAATGGCCTCTAGCCCACTTACATAAACATCATTACCAATACCCACTGAAAGATCACTATTAATTTCACTGGAATTACCAAGTAAAAAACTTGCATTTGATTGAAGTACAGAATTTATTCCTATCGCTACGCTAAAATCTCCCTGAACTGTGTTTGAACCTATTGCCGTTGACGAATCACCCGTAATATAGTTTTCCGCACCCAAAGCTAGTGACCAGCTGCCTTCAACTACATTTCGCTCACCAACGATGCCTGAAGAATGTCCATCTATATAATTGGAATTCCCTAAAATAACAGAAGCGCCATTTACCTCCCCACTTGGACGTATTCTCCTCACAGCATTAGAATTTTGCCCAATAACGACAGAACCATGTTGAAGAGCGCTAGCAGATCTACCTATGGCAATAGAACCTATATCATCAGCCATTTTTCTCCGATTAGTTGGAATATTTAAATTAAAATATTCTCGTCTCTGAGCAACTTCATCTGAAGCCGTAGCATTTGTCCCTAATTTAATGCCTTCGCCTGTTCCAATAACCTGAACAGTCTTCACCGCCATCGCCATTGAAGACATTAACACGGTCGGTATAAAGACCGCTGCCAGCATCAGCGCTTTGGTCTTGGTTTCACTTTTTGATTTTACGCCGCCAACAACTGAAGACGGTTGTGAAGATTTTGTTTTGGATTTAACAATCTCCGACACCGCCACCCACGCCCCAAGCGAGGCATTCCAAATCACCCGATAAACTTTATTCATAATTAACCTATTGTGAAGTAAGTCTCTTTTATTGAAGAGATCGATAATTGCGTAGTTGATACTATCTTCTTAATTGTTTTAATCAATTTTTCTTCAATAAAATCAATGTGTTCTAAACTTATGCATTAAATTATTCAATCAAAATTCATGTCGGAAATATTCTGAACATCTATTTTATTTATCGCTGATTTACATATGCGGTTTTAATTTAACCAATCAATTCAACCCAGTATTCCATATGCAAATTTTAGCTTAAAAACACCACAGAAATAATAATTTTACCTTTATATTACAACAGCTTATAATACAAATTTCGATTAAATTGCCCCACAAAACAAAACGTGATTTATATTTTATTTTTTTAATTTAATTTGATATACATCACTTCTTATGGTTTTTAAACCTGCCTAAATATCTAGCTTTTGAACACTGCATTCACGAAACAAAAATTAAACACAATTGACATGCCCATATATATATGCATGCATAATTTTCAGATGTATCTGCTGAGTATCGGATCATCTGGTCTGGTCAAGACCACAACATATAAGTCGCTAGAAAGCTTTGATTTAATAGTTTAAATGCCGATATAACATCAATGAGATCGACTGAGCAGGATCAGCGCTCATCGATGTAAACTGTTCTGGCTCAGCTTGACTTTGGCTTTGATTCAGCCGCTTAAATGCAGTAAATTTTATTTGTAATTTGCATAATTTGACATCCAACACATGATCCGCTATGTAAATCAAAAAAAAACTGTAATATCAGTCAAGTATTATCTAAAAACCCCCAAACTCACCTAAATTTTGACTTCAAAAGGCCAAACCCCAGATTTAAGCGCTTATGTATGATTTATTTTTTTAATTCAAAATGATATTTAAGTCAGCAGCAACAAGCTTCCTCAATGCAGATTTCAAGACAAATTCATCCTCAATCTAAATCCGATATAGATCGATATAACTGATTTTACTGCGATCAAACGCTTGATTTGGCTGATCTTCAAAACGATGCAAAGCATGTTTGGCTTGGATGATTTCCGCTTGGGCTAACGGCAGCACACTGCGTCTGGGATCATGCTCAACCAAACTCAAACTCAATACCCGATGACCACGGCGCTTAGTCTGGGTCAAGGCATGCTGCAACATATAAGCAAATAGTTGATCCTGCTCGGGTGCACATAGAGGACTGTGCATGACCAAATAATCAAAACAGGTCTGGCTTTTCGGAAGTTGAATTCCCCCGCGCCACGTGGCATAGAGATTATAAAATGGGCGTAACAGCAACATCCTCGGCTGATACTTGAGTACCCGTACTTGTTTGAAAGGCTTGGGATGACCGAGTCCATACAGTCCCACGATCTGATCATGCTGATCTCGTAATACATAAAAATCTTCGAGTCTCAGCCCGCGCCAATACGGCTGTTGTTGTCGCAATCCACTTAAATCATCCTGCGGTAAAAAATTATAATAGCGCTGCATCTGCTGCAAAAACGCTTTTAGCTCAGGGATTTGTGCGACTTGCAGCACTTCAACGCGATAGTTCCGTTCAGCACGGTGTCGTTTCAGTCGGCTGATGCTATAGGTATAAACCTGATCATAAATTTCGGGCTTAAAGTAGTCTGGGCGCTCAACATGAAAGATATCCTGAGCCAATTGATTGTCCGTGAGAATGATACTTTGATACAGCGTGTCGATTGGATACTGAGTGCTCAGATAGTCCATGATCAAACGCATCGACTTCTTGCCACGTAAGGCTTTGGAAAACCTCAGATCACACAGATAACAGACCTGCTGTAGTTGCTGATCGATATAACAACGCTTCCACACCATCAGCATCATGCCCAACACCCGTTGTGGCTGTTCTGGCGCAGCGATCACCACACACTGCGCCTCAGGACTTTGCACTTGGATCGCTTGCAAATAACTCGGATAACGCTCAAAGGAGAGTAACATGCCATTGCTCGGCATCACTTCTTTGATCAACTCAGTTAATTGCGCATCATCTTCAGAGGTGGCCAAACGCAGATAGATCTCTGCACTGTGCGGCGATCGAAACACATCCGTTGCTGTCTGTGCAGCATGGATTGGGGGGGCGATCAGCTGCATCTTAGTTCACCACAGCAAAGCATTTGTTCATCTTTTTGAGCGGTTCAGGTTTGATATTGCCCTCGATCATGCCGTTGTGCATGGCAAGTCGTTTGTAATAATCCCAAGCATCTTCGACATGTATCACCTCGGCCTGATCCAACTGCCCCAAATCACGCGCCAACTCATAATGAAAATTGCGCTTTAACAGCTGATCTAATTGCTCTGCACTCGGTTGTTGTTGCTGCTCACCATCACTGAGTAAAATATAATGTGGTTTTTTATCAGGACTGCGCTCAATACCCAGTAAGCTGATCGGTCGATAATTCACATCCTCAAATTCAGTCAGCACCTGAGTCGCGGTCAGATGATCCATTTTCTCCCCGACCAGATCCACCGTCATCTTACGTCCTAGAAAACGAAAGCACGGTACTTTACCCACAAATCCAGTCACCTCAAGCTCATCATCAATCACATAGCGTAGTAGCCCTGCACCGGTACTGATCACCGGACTGACGATATCTCCCAATTGTAACTGCCATGCGGGAACCACGCGCTCGCCATCGGCTGTTAAAAACTCGTAAAAATGTGCTTGGTACATCAAGGGAAACTGCTGTTGAAATGGAATCGTCACCACACCTTCAGTGGCCCACAAGCCCTTACCTTCAAATGCCACATGCGGCAGTTTTTGGCGTAACTTCTCTGCCCAATGGCTGGCACTGGCGGTATCCCAACTGGAAAGCAAACATAGTTTCGGCCACAAGCTTCGCCATGCATGCACTTGGCTCAGATTCAACTGTTCAAATACATGCGCACGCTGTTTCGACTTGGGTGCTTTGAGATGGGCCAAACCCGCACAGCCCCATTCCCCCGTCAGCAGCACCTCAGTAATCTGCTCTTGCTGCTGCTCAATGATCTCCAGCAACTGCAGCGCAAAGGTCGGACTCCAGACCGAGATCATGCCCAAGTGCGCATCACTGACCAGATAGACTGCGGTGGCAAACATTGCAGCGTCGGCCGTTTCTGCAAATGCAACATCATTCGGTACCGCCTGAGTGACTTTAGACATCAGACGTTTGGAAAAACTGAGTAAGGCACTGTCGTCATTCAGGTTGGCGTTTTCGATCAGCTTACGCTGGCTTTCTGGCAACCAGGAAATTGACCAATAATGCGAAGAGCATCGCAGCCCTGGATGCATCTGATACAGACTGTTGAGCCATAAACCAATGGCTTGATCCAGCTCTTTTAAAAACACCGCAGTATAGGGAATAAATTTCAGTGCCTCACTGGAGCCACTGGTGGGTTGAAAGCGTAAGATCGGCAGCTGCGCCAATGGGTTTTCACCACTTTGACGTGCATACTCGATCTGATCACGCCAGTCCGCATAGCGGGTCAGCGGATAGCGCGCCGCAAACTGTTCATAGCTTAGGTCTTGTTGTTGCAAACTTTGCATCAAGCTGGAGAGCTTATCGCGTTGCACATGCTCCAACTGCTGGGTATGGCGGCGAAATTTGTTGCTGGCAGCTTTGGAGGATTGTTGCATGACCCAATGTGCAGCAGAAGTGATCAGATTCATTAGGCCACCTTGTTCTGTAGCGTGACCTGCGCCAAACGCGGTTGCGGACGCTGTGCTTCGAGTGCCCCTTTACTGGCACGTTTCTTGGTAAATCCACGCATCAACTTATATAAGTCTTTCCAACTCATTTCACCAATACAAGGCAGCTCGGTTCCTTGCACCCAAGTCGGATTGCATTTTTCAAAAAATTCGATTTTTTTGTTTTTAGCGCGCATCTCAGTATGAATCGGTGCGACGGATTCTTTGAGTGGTTGATAATCATCACCAAAATTTAGCAGCCCGGTTTCAGCATCGTAATAGTCTTGGTAATAGTGCGCACAGTAAGCATCGACCATGTCTTTCAGATGCGCGTGCTCATCATCCACATGCGGATAGTAGGTCGGATAGTTATTGGCCAGCAATAAATAGGTTTTAAAGCCCTTAGAAATCAACATCCAATATATCGGCTTGGTCGGATGCTTGAGTTTATAGGCGATCAGATAACGGATCATGCAACGCTGTAAGGCACGTGAGCCCCAGTATTTTTTCTCAATAATGGTGTCACCACTAAAAAATGCATGTCGTGCTTTATCATGTACCAAAAAGTCGCGTTCGACCACGGTGGAAAAGCCCACGATGGCATTGCTTTCTGGATCATGGATCAGAAATACGCCGGACTTGCCCAAGAAATCTTGCTCAAATAAGTCATAGCGTGTGTTTTCATAGTATTTTTCATATATGCCATACATGGTTTTTAACTGCATCACCGTGACTTGCTGCACGGTTTTAAAGCTGCTGTAGGGCTCTTTTTTAAACTTACGAATCGCTTTCAACTCAATCATTTTGAATATCTCTTTTAGGTTTAATCGATATTTGTGACGAGGGATGGTGACGGGTGTAATACAGACCATAAACCGTGAAAGTTACACTAATATTTAAACAGGCAATAAAAAAAATCGGCCCGAAGACCGATTTCTTAAAATTGATTTTTAACACAGCCTCGTGCTGGATAGCACCAGATGTGGCGATGTGACTTAGCTCAGTTTGACTTTTTCAAACTCAAGCTGACCGTCCTGACTGCTGACCGTGATGGTATCCCCTGGGACAAACTGTCCAGCCAGAATTTTTTGCGCCAATGGATTCTCCAACTGTTGTTGGATGGCGCGTTTCAATGGACGTGCACCATAGATTGGGTCATAACCGGCATCGATAATATGATCAAAGGCGTCATCATCCACGCTGAGATTTAAGTCTCGCTCACTTAAACGTTCACGTAAGCGATCCAATTGAATATCAGCAATGCCACGGATCTGTGCTTTTTTCAAGGAATGGAACACCACCAACTCGTCGATGCGGTTGATAAACTCAGGTCTAAAATGCTCACCGACCGCGTTCATCACCACTTGACGCACTTGCTCTTCAGAAGCCGTATCGCCCAGCTCACGCACATCCTGAGAACCCAAGTTTGAAGTCATCACGATCACGGTATTTTTAAAGTCAATCACCCGACCCTGCGAGTCAGTCAGACGACCATCGTCCAACACTTGCAGCAAGATGTTAAAGACATCTGGATGCGCTTTTTCCACCTCATCGAACAACACCACACTATACGGTTTGCGGCGAACAGCTTCTGTGAGCACACCGCCCTCTTCATAGCCGACATAGCCCGGAGGCGCACCGACCAAACGACTGACCGAATGTTTTTCCATAAATTCACTCATGTCGATACGAATCATGGCGTCATCATTGTCAAACATAAAGTTGGCCAAGGCTTTGGTCAGCTCAGTTTTACCCACCCCTGTCGGTCCAAGGAACAGGAACGAACCACTTGGACGGTTTGGATCAGACAGCCCAGCACGTGAACGACGAATCGCATTGGAGACTGCAACCACCGCTTCGTCTTGTCCGACCACACGACGTTGTAAGAACGACTCCATTTCAAGCAGTTTCTCACGCTCACCTTGCAGCATTTTCGCCACTGGGATTCCGGTCGCCGCACTCACCACTTCCGCAATTTCATTTTCGGTGACTTTGGTGCGGATCAGTTTCGGCTCTTCTGCCTCTTCCTCAAGATTTTCCTGCTCAAGTTGTTTTTGCAACTCAGGGATGACACCGTACTGCAAACGACTGGCTTCAGCCCAATCGCCTTCACGCTGTGCTTTTTCACAGGCGATCCGTGCTTGATCGAGTTGCACCTGCGCTTGATTGGTGCCTTCAACCAAGGCTTTCTCTGCGCGCCAAACTTCTTCTAGATCGTTGTATTCGACTTGAACCTCTTGGATTTGTTTTTCCAAATGGCTGACTTCGGCTTTGCTCACCGAGTCTTGGTCTTTTTTTACCGCCTCAAGCTGCATTTTCAACTGAATCAAGCGACGATCCAAACGATCCAAGGGTTCAGGCTTGGAGTCGATTTCCATTTTGATCCGCGATGCTGCCTCGTCGATCAGGTCAATGGCTTTGTCTGGCAACTGACGATCGGTGATATAGCGATGCGACATTTTCGCCGCCGCAATGATGGCTGAGTCCAAGATCTGCACCCCATGATGCGTGGCATACTTTTCTTTGAGTCCACGTAATATTGCAATGGTGTCTTCAACACTCGGCTCATCCACCAAGACTTTTTGGAAACGACGTTCTAGCGCCGCATCTTTTTCAATAAACTGACGATACTCATCCAGTGTGGTCGCACCGACACAGCGCAATTCACCACGCGCCAGTGCAGGTTTGAGCATATTGCCCGCATCCATTGCGCCGTCGCCTTTTCCGGCGCCAACCAAGGTATGCAATTCATCGATGAATAAAATCACCTGACCATCTTGTTTAGCCAGATCATTCAACACCGCTTTCAAACGCTCTTCGAACTCACCACGGTATTTCGCCCCGGCCAGTAAGGCACCCAAATCAAGCGACAGCACCCGTTTGCCTTTCAGGCTCTCAGGCACCTCGGCATTGACGATACGCTGTGCCAAACCTTCTACGATCGCGGTTTTACCAACACCCGGCTCACCGATCAAGACAGGGTTGTTTTTGGTTCGACGCGACAACACCTGAATGGTACGGCGAATTTCTTCATCTCGACCAATCACTGGATCGAGTTTGCCTGCCAAAGCACGTTCAGTCAGGTCGATGGTGTATTTATTTAAAGAATCGCGTTGATCTTCATGGTTGTTGCTCATGACTTTTTCGTCCCCTCGAATTTTGGCAATCACGTTTTTCAGCTGATCAATATCCAGACCCACCTGTTTCAACACGCTTTGGGTTTTTCCGGTTTCGGCCAAGGCCAATAACACCCAATCCGTAGATAAGAACTCATCACCCGCTTTGATGGCAAAACCATCGGCCAGATTTAAGGCACGCACCGCTTCAGGGTTAAGATTGATATCCCCAGTCGGCTGACTGATGGTGGGTGCATCTTTAAGTGCTTGCTCGAGCTGTTTCTGTAACGCAGGTAAAAGCACGCCCGCTTGTTGTAACAAGCTCAGATTAGAAGGTTCTTTGAGTAGCGTAGCCAGGAGATGAATCCCCTCAATCGCGCTATGGTCTTTGGACATCGCCAGTGATTGGGCATCGGATAAAGCTTGCTGTAAGCGATTGGTAAATTTTTCAAAACGCATTCTTATTCTTCCTCACAACATATTTTGTCTTGACTACTAGATGGGAGTGCTTTGCGGTTTTTCAATTGGAATTTGAAAAATATTTTCTATTTTATCAAAAACTTAAACCTTAAATTTAAGATAAAAGTCTACTTTAATATGGCGATCAATAGTCATTTTTTCAAGGATATAGATTGGAAAAATTAAGCAATACGGCAACAACTCCGTCATTCTTGCTTGAGTCGATCTGCCCTGTCGCGCAACTTCGCTAGATTCACCTAACTTAAGTTTGATGATGTTGAACTGATTTGAAGTCGAGATCAGGTTTTTGCAGAATAAAAAAAGCTGAGTATTATTTACCCAGCCTTAACATTGGATGATTTAAAGCAGTTGTAGCGCTGGCTTATTCAGCAGCAATAATTTCGAAATCATGGGTGATTTCAACCCCACCATCGGCGAGCATTTTACTGGCTGAGCAGTATTTTTCAGCAGAGAGTTCGACCGCCTTGGCCACTTGCTTCTCTTTGACCTGATTTCCGGTCACCACAAAGTGTAAATGTATTTTGGTGAACACCGCCGGAATTGTATCTGCGCGCTCAGCTTTTAACTGACAAACTACGCCAGTCACATCCTGTCTAGATTTCTTTAAAATAGTCACGATATCGAAAGAAGCGCATCCACCAAGTCCCATTAAAATCAACTCCATGGGACGTGGCCCAAGGTTTTGACCCCCATAAGCCTCAGCCCCATCCATAACCAATTGGTGCCCACTTTCTGATTTTGCTTGAAAAGCAACATTCTCTAACCAATGTACACTTGTTTGCATTGCAACTACCTAAAAAAAACTATAAATTGACGGGGTAGCGGTAACACTAGCATAAAATGAGTTGAGAAGGAATTTCATCTCTTTGCTTCTGCTCGACGAGCT
>JASLJB010000322.1 GCA_030152605.1 Acinetobacter sp.
ATTGTCTTTACTCATGAAAACTCACTCCGTGGCGTAGGCAGATCGCCTTAGCTAATGATCGCGTGATCTATTTTTAATCCCAACCATTCTATAGAAGCCAAAGTGATACGCAAAGCCGAAAGTATGCTTTATGCGCGATTCCGAGCCAAAACTTTTATGAATAATTATTTGAATTTGTATAACTCATTTTTATGTGTCCAGTCGAAATACCGCTTAAAAATTGCAATTGTTTGAGGCTTGAATACTCTGTGTCTGATACTCGCGCCCCAACCAATGATTATGCTCAGGTTCCCAAGTGCTGAATTGCCCACCGGCACTTAGGCCCTGATTCAGGGTGCCCCACATCCCAATATGCAACCACAGATCATGGGTATTCATATTGATGGGCTTGGCATTATTAATATAAGTCGCATAATAAGCCCGTCCCACACAACCTAATTTATGCTTATTCAATGCTTGCTCAAACAGTCGTGAGGTCGCTTGGTGATCCGCATGATCTCCAACATTTAAATTTGATCCGTTTTGATCGACCAAGTTTATAACGATGTTCTTGCTTGCTTTGCCTTCTTTTTTAACAATGTTTTGAAAAAGCTGTAGTAGTTCATCCTTGCTATAACGAGCAGAACCATCAATCGCAGAAATGCTGCTGATGCTGCCATTTTCCAATTTAAGTAGACTCTCACTTCCCGTGTGTGGATAGCCTTCACCGCCCAAGTTACCGTCAGGCAGTCGCAGGTTGTACCAAGTCACATCGCCCGCCTTTTGAGTCGCTGCTATCTGTGCGCGATAAATTGATTTACCACCTAATTTGACCATAGCACTGCGATATTGAGCATCATTCGATCCTGCTCGCCCCCATAAAAACTGCAGCACATTCGTATGTCCCTGCTCTCGCGCCAGATAATTTGGCGCAACGCCTTTGCCCGGCCCGCTCCCGAAGCCCGCATCCCCTGCGGTGGTGGTAATCAAGACCACGCGGTGCCCAACAGCGACACTGTCCTTGATATGCTGAGAAAGTGAACGCCCCATAAATAAAGCGGCATCATCTCCATGTGCATTAACGTAAAAAATAACATCTGCTTGCGCTACACTAGCGGCCACACAGCATAATGTGCCGATCACTAAATTTTTCATCACTCATCCTTAATTTAACTGCTGTTATTCACTTTATTTGTATTCTGCGACCGGCCACACTGAGCGCCGATCACCCGCCTTGTTCCAATAGATCCGAGCCACGACGAACATGCGATGCGACTGAGACAGCGCGCCGACTTGGACTTGGACACGACAAGCATAAGCCTTAAAACAGCCCACGATTATGGTTATATATCGGAATTTACATTTCAGTGAGCACGAAAATTAAACGCTAATCAACACTCAGATAACCACCCAACCAAAAAACAAAAATAACCAACTATTTCACTAGGAATACAACAACTTAATATATAACTAACGTAACAATAATTTTGAGGTTTTTTTAAAAAAACCCCTTATTATAGTGGTTAAATTGAATACAGCCTCTGTCATATCGGTTTTACTTATTAATTAAAAAATATTTCAGTCAAGGAAATCTATTTAATGAAGCCACTTGTTCGAAATTTATGCCGATCACTTTTATTTATCGGCACGATTTTAGCGCTCCCAGTGCACAGCGCAGTCAATCCCTCTCCAAGCAATCAACAACTACAAAGTAAAAGCGTGCTGTTTAAAAATGTCAGAGTATTTGATGGCAAGTCCTCAAAACTCAGCCAACCGGTCAACGTGCTGGTCGAAGGCAATATGATTCGCAGTATCGGGCCGAATATTAATATCCCAAGCACGGATGTTTATGTCATCGATGGACAAAATAAAACCCTGATGCCGGGATTAATCGATGCCCACTGGCACACCATGATGGCCGCGATTCCAATGAATACCTTATTAATGGCCGAAGTTGCAGATCTCAACTTTCTCGCCGCCCAAGAAGCCAATAATACCCTGATGCGTGGTTTTACCAGTGTGCGTGATTTGGCTGGTTCGTCTTTTTCATTGAAACGCGCAATTGATCGTAAAATCGTCAACGGCCCTCGCATCTGGCCATCCGGTGCCATGATTTCCCAAACCGGTGGGCATGGTGATTTTCGTCCGACCTACGACATTCCCTCTACCTCCAATGGTGTGCTCAGTCGTGGTGAAGTCATCGGTGGCGGTGTAATCGCAGATGGCGTGGATGAAGTGCGTAAGCGTACCCGTGAACAGCTCATGCTCGGGGCCAGCCAAATTAAACTCGCAGCAGGTGGCGGTGTGTCCTCACATTATGATCCGCTCGATGTCGCGCAATATACAGAACAAGAATTCAAAGCAGCCGTAGATGCGGCAGAAAACTGGGGGACTTATGTTTCAGTGCATGCCTATACCCCGAAGTCGATTCAAACTGCTTTAAAAGGTGGGGTCAAAGTCATTGAACATGCGCAGCTCATGGATGATCAAACTGCAAAAATGATGGCAGAAAAAGGCGCTTGGTTAAGTACACAGGCCTTTCTTGATAATGAGTTTAGCAACCCACAGGAAGGTAAAAATCGTATCAAGCAAAAAGAAGTTTCCGCTGGAACCGATAAATCCTATGCCTTGGCAAAAAAATATAAGTTAAAAGTATCTTGGGGAACCGACATTCTGTTTAGCCCACAATTGGCAGCGAAACAAGGCGCGATCCTGACCACCATGAC
>JASLJB010000361.1 GCA_030152605.1 Acinetobacter sp.
CTAAACTTTACTACCTACGCGAGTTGTCTGGTAAAGCTGCACGTATCCGTGAAAAATTACCTGCACGTAAAGTTAAAGCTTAAGTCTAAGCTGACACTTTATATGTGTAAAAAAATGCGCCGAAAGGCGCATTTTTTTATGCTTGGGATTTTGCATTTTCAATTTCTAGTTTGATTTTGCATAAAAAATCACTTTCGCATAGAAAAGCTGTAAAAAAACTGCGCTGATTGCTAACATGGGCGCGTTGAAATTGGCCCAATTAAAAGTTATGAAAGCAGCGTCTACTAAAATCCAGCGTCGCCATCTCAGTGGTGTATTTTTACTCAACAAACCGTTGGGCATTAGCTCCAATGCGGCGCTGCAAAAAGTACGCTATCTGTATCGCGCCCAAAAAGCCGGGCATACCGGGGCCTTAGATCCTTTGGCCAGTGGTTTATTGCCGATTTGTTTGGGTGAGGCGACCAAGTTTTCACATTATTTGTTGGATTCCAATAAACGCTATAGCACCACCATTCAGTTTGGTTCACGCACCAGCACCGGCGATACTGAGGGTGAGGTGGTGGAAACGGCTGCGGTGCCGGTATTGAGTCCTGAACTGGTCGAAGCAGTACTGGATCGCTTTCGTGGCGATAGCACGCAAATCCCGCCGATGTACTCTGCACTCAAAAAACAAGGTCGTCCGCTGTATGAGTTGGCTCGCCAAGGCATCGAGGTTGAGCGTGAGGCGCGCGCCGTACATATTCCGCATTTACAGATCTTGGCCATTGGCGAAGACAGCCTAAGCTTGGATGTGACCTGTTCCAAAGGTACTTATATCCGTGTCTTGGGTGAGGATATCGCCAAGGCCTTGGGGACAGTGGGGCATTTGACCTATTTGCATCGTACCCAGACCGGACATTTTGCGTTGAATCCGAGTTATACGATTGAATATTTAGAAAGTTTAACCGAAGATGCCAGAATGCAATTGCTACTTCCGGCCTATGCGCCGGTGCAGCATTTCACCCAAATCCAAGTCCCTGAAGGACGTTCGACGCACTTTAGTACCGGTATGGAAAGTAATATTGATCATGCCGCCGCAGCACAGGTGTTGGTGTTTGATGGCGAGCGTTGTCTCGGCTTGGCGGAGATCAGTGATCAAAAACGATTGATTCCAAAACGAGTACTCAACCTAGAGTAGCAGGCGCTACGCCTGTCTATGTCGCAGAAGTGACACCAGGCTGTGATAAGCTGCATGCACTTCAGAACAGCAGCAATAAAAATAGGAAAATAAAAAATGGAACTTGAGCTCATCCTCAGTCTGATCTTTTTTGCGTTTTGTGCGGGAGCGATCGATGCGGCTGTGGGGGGCGGTGGTTTGATTCAGATTCCTGCATTGATGGGAGCCATGCCACAACTCGGTCCTGCGACTGTGTTTGGCACCAATAAATTGGCCTCGATCTGCGGCACGGCATCGGCAGCATTTTCATTTTTACGCCGTGTTTCGCTGTCTTGGAAACTGTTGCTGGTGGTTGGGCTGTGTGCCTTTGCCAGTTCCTTTGTTGGCGCGGCCAGTGTCTCACTGGTGCCGACTGAGGTGCTGAAGCCTTTGGTGTTGATCATGTTGATCGTGATCGCGATCTACACCTTTATGAAAAAGCAGTTTGGTCAAGTGCATGTCGAGCAGGTGATAAATGGCAAAGTGTTGCTCTTGGCCGGTGTCGGCAGTCTGCTGATTGGTTTCTATGATGGGATCTTTGGGCCGGGGACCGGCAGCTTTTTTATTTTCTATTTTATTCGTTATCTCAAAGTCGACTTCTTACATGCCTCGGCGCTGTCCAAGATCGCCAACTTCATGACCAATTTTGCCGCACTGAGTTTCTTTATCCCGACCGGACATGTGTTGTTTGGAATTGGCCTGATGATGGCGGTGGCCAATGTGGTCGGTTCCTTGGTCGGGGTGAAGATGGCGCTGAAGTATGGCAGTGGCTTTATTCGGATTCTGTTTTTAATCTTGGTCAGTGTCTTGATCTGTCGCTTGGCTTATCAAATGATTGTGGCCTAAGCCGATCTCCCCAATTTGGGCAACTGCTACATTTAGCAGTTGCCGAATTGAGTTCAAAAAACACCCAATAGCAACCATTCTCAATGCCAACATTGCCTATACAAAACAATGCAAGAAATGACGACTAAAGCATGAAAAAGCTTTTAGTATCGAGGATATGCGCACTTATCATCTTGAAACTTATGTCACAGTTCGCACATAGAAAATGCAGTAGCAACATCTGAATAAAACCAAACTTAGAAAAATACAGCCGCAACGGTGAATGGGAGAAATACATTGATGAATAATATTTTTGAAGCACTACGTGACAGTCACGAACGACAACGTGAGCTTGCAGACCAATTGATTCAAACCTCTGGCGATACACCTGAACGACGCGAGCTATTTGATCTACTCAAAAATGAACTCTATGCGCATGCGGTGGCTGAGGATCGTTATTTTTATATTCCGCTGATGATGAATGATGCCGGACTGAATATCACCCGGCATGCCTTGGCTGAGCATCATCAAATGGATGAATTACTTGAACAGCTCACCGAAACCGAATTTAGTCACTCACGTTGGTTGGGCTTGGCCAAGAAGCTGGCTGAGACCGTGCATCATCACCTCAAAGAAGAAGAGCATGGTTTCTTTCAACAAGCGGGCAAGATCTTGGATGATAAGGAAAAATCATCGCTGGCCAAGCAGTATTTAAAGGAATACAAAAAATACAAAGCCTCAAGCAAAGACAGTCTGACCTAATCAAAGCGCTTTGAAAGCCAAAGCATGTTGAATTTGGGGACTCGCATTCGAGCCGCGAGGCTCAATCCATGGCTGTGTCTTGGTTTTTACGGCTGCGGAAGGTCACGCCCACCGAGGCCAGCATGATGCAGACCAAGGCCAGGGTTTGTAGCAGGGTGATGCGCTCATTCAGCAGCAACATGCCGGCAATGGCGGCGATGGCAGGCGATAGACTGGTCAAGGTGCCATAGCTGAGTTTACTGAGTTTTTTCAATGCCATCAGATCCAGCGCATAGGGAATCGCAGTCGCCAATAAGGCAATCACCAAGGCATAGCCCCAGTATTGGGTTTGGATTAAGGCCTGCGGATTATGCACTGCGCTGATCGGTAACAGGATCATGGCTGATAACACGATGGCGATGGTCAAGGCATGCAGCCCGATATTTTGCCGTACCACGCGTTGCCCAAAATAAATATAAAACGCCCAACAGATCCCTGCACCGAGTGCAAATGCCGCCCCCAGATAAGAAAAGTTTTCTGTGGCGCTGTGTTGCCATGGCACCATCAGCGCGATACCCAATACCGCCAAACCGACCCAGATCAAGTCCGTGCGTTGTTTGATCGAGATCAAGGCCAAGGTCAGCGGGCCTAAAAACTCAATTCCGACCGCCAGACCTTGCGGCAGCTTGCCGAGTGAGGCGTAGAATAAGACGTTCATCAAACACACCGAGCCGGTATAGCACAGCAAGTCGCGCCAGTGTAAGTGCGGTAAGCGTTTCAGAATGGTCCATGATCGAAACATCAGAAAGATGATGATCGAGGCAAAGCACAGTCGCAAAGTGACCACAGTCAAAGGATCAAGAACTGCGATCAGTTGCTTGGCAAATGAAGCACTGATTTGATAGGCCACCATGGATAAAACCATATAAAACACAGCGGCAAGTTGAGTATTGGGCATGTTTTAAAGTGCTTAAAAATTGAGGCCCGATTCTAGCATTTAATCTAAGTGCTGCGTGTGTGCATGCTAAGATCAGTTGAGTTAGATTCAATTCAAAGGCCAAACGATCAGGGCACTATGCGGTATAGCGAGGAAGCATCATGCAACGAGTGAATTGTATTGAACATTATCAACCACAGCGGCCTTTTCAGCGCCTATTTGTGGTGGGCGATGTGCATGGTTGCTATACGCAATTGATGCAGGCCTTGGCGCAGGTCGATTTTGATTTTAGCCAAGATCTTTTGATTGGCTTGGGGGATTTGGTCGATCGTGGCCCAGAGAGTTTAAAGTGCCTCAATCTGTTACAACAACCGTGGTTCAAGGCGGTACTCGGCAATCACGAAGAGATGTGCCTGCACTCGGAACATGACCGGATGATGGCGGATCTGCACTGTCGGCATGGCGGGCAGTGGTTTTATGATTTGCCGCTGATCGAACGACAACGCATCATCGCGCTGGTGCGACAACTGCCGATCGTGCTCGAAATTGAGCATCAAGGCCAACGCATCGGCTTTGTGCATGCCGATGTAGACTTAAATCATTGGGAAGCGTTTAAGGCCGAAGTACAACGCAATCCCGAAGCTGCGGTGTGGGGGCGGGGGCGTATTCGCAACAACCGCCCGCATCGTTATCAAGCGGTGAAGGGAATTGATCGGATCTTTCTGGGACATACCGTGGTCGATCAGGTCACGCAGCGCGATAACTGTTATTACATCGATACTGGCGCAGTTTTTGGCAAGCACCTCAGCGTGATCGAAGTGGATATTCAGCGCCCCGTGGAGCAGCAAGTCGCTGTGATCGTGGCCTAGCGTTGTAAGCCTAAGATTTTGCCCTCAGCTGATCGGCAGGATCGGTTCGCTGAGGGGCTTGAATTAATCTGCCTTCTTGGCGATTTCACTCAACTTTTTCTCGCGGGCTTGGCGTGCACGTTGCGTGGTAAAGGTGCAGCCGATTGAGGCACTGACGATGGTGAGCAGGGCCAAGCTTTGAGTCCAGAGCAATTCCTCACCCAAAAAGATAAAGCCAGACATGGCCGCGATCGCAGGCTCTAAGCTGGTGAGTGTACCAAAACTGAGTGGACTCATATTACGCAGTGCGATCATTTCTAAACTAAAGGGCAAGGCGCTGGCAGTAATCGCCAAGATCACAAAATAGAAAGTATACGGACTGTCAAAGATCTGCCCCAAGGCCGGTGAAAAGACCAAGAATGGCAACAGCAACAGCATGCCTACGAACATGCCGAGGCAGACGGTGTGGTTGCCTGAAACGCCCGAGGGTTTTTGCCCTGCCACGATATAGACGGCCCAACAGGCACCCGCAGCCAGTGCCAACATGATCCCGATCGGATCGAGTGCTTCAGCACTTTGCTCAAAGGGAAACAGCAAGACAATGCCCAGAATCGCCATGCCGACCCAGACAAAGTCATATTTTTGTTTGGCATAGTACAGCGCCACACCCAAAGGCCCAATGAATTCAAAGGAGACTGCGATGCCGAGGGGGAGACGATCGATGGACAAATAAAACAGCACATTCATCCCTGCCAGCGCACAGCCATAACTGAGGATGGCTTTCCAACGCACCTGACGGAAGTTGATCCGCCAGACTTGGAACACCACAGCCAAGATCAGAGCACTGAGCAGCATCCGAAGTGCGGACACGGTGAGTACCGGGAAGTGATTGAACAGGACTTTGGCCAAGGAGCCACTACTTTGAATCGAGATCATCGCCAACAGCAGCAGGCCAATGGCTTGTACATAAGGAGATTTGATCAACATTGGCATCATCACACCACGGTCAGAGGATTGGGGAGAGAACATCAAACTGCTGCAAACGACTTTTTTATATTGAGCAGATCTGCTGGGTCAGTTGTCGTGCTGGAGTCAGGTTTGAACGTGAATGAGCATAGCATGCAGCCGGATTAACGGCGTGGTGTTTTTGTGAGGCGCGCGAGTCGCAATTCAACACATCCGCACGCTGTAGGGCAGCTATAAAAACAAAACCTGCGACCGAAGTCGCAGGTTTTGATGTTAGCAGTTGATGTCAGCATTGTTGCGTCTGCTTATGTGCTGATTGAATGTAGATCAGCAGCATTCTCGACTTAAAAGACCTGAGAAGACTAAGTCTTAGGAGGTCTTAGAGTCTTAGAACAACACGCGAACGCGGATGGTGCCTTCAACTTCATGCAGGGTATCGAGCGCTTCTTGTGATGCAGTCGCATCAACGTCCATCACCAAATAACCGACATCACCTTTGGTCATCAAGGCTTGGCCTGAGATGTTGATGCCGTGTTCAGCAAATAAGTTGTTGATTTTAGACAACACGCCTGGCACGTTTTTATGAATGTGCAACAGACGATGTTTGCCTTCAGTCAATGGCAATGCGATTTCAGGGAAGTTGACTGCAGATAAGGTCATGCCTTTGTCTGAGTAAGCGACAAATTTCTCAGCCACTTCAAGCCCGATGTTGGCTTGCGCTTCCATGGTTGAACCGCCGACGTGTGGGGTCAAGATCACATTGTCGAGACCACGTAGCGGAGAAACAAATTCTTCGCCATTGGCTTTTGGTTCTTTCGGGAACACGTCAATTGCCGCGCCAGCGATATGGCCAGCTTTGATCGCATCCGCCAAATCTTCGATCACCACACAGGTGCCACGTGCCGCATTGATAAAGATCGAACCCGGTTTCATTTTTGCAAACTGGTCTTTGGCAAAGAAGTTACGCGTAGACGGAACGTCTGGTACGTGTAGCGTCACCACATCCGCAGTCGCCAATAGCTCATCCATAGAGCCGACTTGACGTGCATTGCCCATTGGCAGTTTGGTCACAGCATCATAATAGATGACTTGCATACCCAAACTTTCAGCCAAGACGGAGAGTTGTGAGCCAATAGAGCCATAACCCACGATACCTAAGGTCTTGCCACGTGTTTCAAACGAACCTGCTGCTGATTTATTCCAGCCACCGCGGTGACAGGTGATCGATTTTTCAGGTACGCCACGCAACAACAAGATAGATTGTGCTAAAACCAATTCTGCGACTGAACGCGTATTTGAATACGGTGCGTTAAACACAGGAATCCCACGTTCCATCGCTGCGTTTAAGTTGACTTGGTTGGTGCCGATACAGAAACAACCCACTGCGATCAACTTGTTGGCTGATGCAAAAACTTCTTCAGTTAACTGGGTGCGAGAACGGATACCAACAAAGTGTGCATCTTGAATCGCTTCTTTCAACGCTTCGCCTTCAAGCGCTGTTTTACGATAATCAATGTTGGTATAGCCTGCTGCGTTCAAGGTGTCGATTGCATTTTGATGCACACCCTCAAGCAATAGGAAACGAATTTTATCTTTAGGTAGTGAAAGATGTTGGCTCATTACGGCTCCGCTACAAAGGCCAAATTTGGTCGCGGTATCATAGCATATCAGTGGGTTT
>JASLJB010000378.1 GCA_030152605.1 Acinetobacter sp.
CAAAAAAGAGCAAGACTTCAACTTAAAAACTGATCCTTTAGCGCTACAACGTTTGAAAGAAGCAGCTGAAAAAGCAAAAATCGAATTGTCTTCTTCAACTTCGACTGAAATCAACTTGCCGTATATCACTGCAGACGCGTCAGGTCCTAAACACTTAGTGATCAACGTAACACGTGCAAAACTTGAAGGCCTGGTTGCTGACTTGGTTGCACGTACCATTGAGCCTTGCCGCATTGCATTGAAAGATGCTGGCCTATCAACTTCTGAAATTTCAGACGTGATCTTGGTTGGTGGTCAGTCTCGTATGCCACTTGTACAACAAAAAGTACAAGAGTTCTTTGGCAAAGAGCCACGTAAAGACGTGAACCCAGACGAAGCTGTAGCAATGGGTGCTGCGATCCAAGGTGCAGTATTGTCTGGTGACAAAACTGACGTTCTCTTGTTAGACGTAACACCGTTGACACTTGGTATCGAAACCATGGGCGGCGTATTGACTGCAATCATCGAGAAAAACACCACGATTCCTGCGAAGAAATCTCAAGTGTTCTCGACTGCAGCGGATAACCAACCTGCGGTTGATATCTCAGTATTCCAAGGCGAGCGTAAAATGGCTCAACAAAACAAATTGTTGGGTAACTTCCAATTGGGCGATATCCCACCTGCTCCACGCGGTGTGCCACAAATTGAAGTGTCATTTGACATCAACGCTGATGGTATCTTGAAAGTATCAGCAAAAGACAAGAGCACTGGTAAAGAGCAATCGATTCAAATCAAAGCCAACTCAGGCCTATCTGATGCTGAAATCGATGCAATGATCAAAGATGCTGAAGCGAATGCTGAAGAAGATCGCAAATTTGAAGAATTGGCTAAAGCACGCAACGAAGCAGATGCACTGGTTTCAAGCTCACAAAAAGCAGTTAAAGATCTAGGTGATAAAGTTACTGAAGATGAAAAAACTGCGGTTGAAGCTGCGGTTGCTGAACTCGAAGCTGCTGCTAAAGAAAATGATGTTGAAGACATCAAAGCCAAAACTGAAGCATTGCAAAACATCTTGATGCCGATCACGCAACGTGCTTATGAACAAGCGCAACAAGCGGGTGGTGCTGAAGGTTTTGATCCAAATGCATTCCAAGGTGATGCTGGCCAACAACAAAAAGCCGATGATGGTGTTGTTGATGCAGAATTCACTGAAGTGAAAGACGACAAAAAATAAGTCTTTGACTGATCGAATCAAATGAAAAACCGCGCTTCGGCGCGGTTTTTTTATGCTTGTTAATTACGATCTTTTTGACTATTTCAACAGTGCCGATTAAGGCCAGCGTGGACTAAACCTGATCCTGCCAACGGCGTTGTTGTAAACGTTCGCCCTCAACCTCACGTTTATTGCGTGCAGATTCGTAGAGCTTGCTGCCTTTAATCTCAGGCGGCAGATAGTCTTGGCGTACAAAGTGCTCAGGATAGTTGTGCGGATAGAGATAATCCACCCCATAGCCCTGCTGTTTCATCAACTTGGTCGGTGCATTGCGCAGATGCAATGGCACAGGCAAGTTCGCAGTTTTCTCAGCCAATTCTAAAGCTTTATTGATCGCCAAATAAGTACTGTTGCTCTTGGCACTGGTGGCCAGATACACGGCGGTCTGCCCCAAGATAATACGTGCCTCAGGCATGCCCACGGCTTGTACCGAACGGAAACATTCGCCTGCGAGTAACAAGGCATTGGGATTGGAGTTGCCAATATCCTCAGAAGCTGAAATCAACATGCGGCGTGCAATAAATACCGGATCTTCACCGCCTTTTAACATCCGCGCCATCCAATACAATGTTGCATCAGGATCACTGCCGCGAATCGACTTAATAAAAGCAGACACCAAGTCATAATGTTGTTCGCCAGATTTGTCATAGCGGGCAATATTTTGCTGAGCAACTTTAACCACCACCGCATTGGTGATGATATTTTCTTGATCCGGTTCAAAAGTACTTGCGATTAAATCAAGTAGGTTTAATGCCTTACGTGCATCCCCTGCCGAGAATTGGATCAAAGCATCATATTCTTCAATCTGCAGTTGACGACTTTGTAGAAATGAATCTTGTTGAATGGCTTTATGGAGTAATTCTTGAATCGCCTTTTCATCTAAGGCATTTAAGGTATAGACCTGACAACGTGATAACAAAGCACTGTTAACTTCAAAAGAGGGGTTTTCAGTGGTGGCACCGACCAAGGTGATTTTGCCTTTTTCAACCGCACTGAGTAAGGCATCTTGCTGTGATTTATTGAAGCGATGGATCTCATCAATAAATACCACCGGCACCAACAGATCACCACTTTCAGCGATGATCTCGCGCAGTTCTTTTACCCCAGTATTGAGTGCAGATAAACTGATAAAGGTACGATCCACTGCTTGCGCCAACAACAGCGCAATGGTGGTTTTACCCACCCCAGGAGGGCCCCAAAAAATCACCGAGGGCAAATGGCCCTGATCAATCATTTGGCGCAGTGGTGCGTTTTCACCGAGCAAGTGGTCTTGTCCAATAATTTCAGACAAATCACGTGGTCGAATACGTTCAGGCAGTGGAATGTGAGTCTCGGACATTGGCTACTTTCATGGTGATACACCCAGTTATAGTACCGTATTCACCTCAACTCAGCGAATCTTTAAGCGAATCTTTAATCAACGACCGCGTGGTCGAGGCTAGCCAAAGTCTTGAATCGATTTAATACAGCTCAACGAATCCAACGCACGATATAGTCTTCTGTTTCATCTTCATCGACATCAACTTCTGAAATACAACGCCCTGCAGCAGACTTGCGCGCACTACGCACGCTATCACGAGAGCCGGTATTCAGATAATGCCAAGACGGTAAGTTTTTACCTTGATATAAACGACTATAAGCACAGCTCGGCGGCAACCAATAAATATCTTTGAGCTTCTCAACCGTCAACTGTACACAGTCCGGCACATACTGGTGACGATCGTCATAGTTTGAGCACTGTGCGGTTTGGCAGTCTAGTAACTTACATGCCACTCGGGTATAAGCCACTTCACGTGTATCTTCGTCTTCGAGTTTGATCAAGCAACATAGGCCACAGCCATCACACAAGGCCTCCCACTCCGTGGGGTTAAGTTGCTCAAGCGGATATTTCTTCCAAAACTGCGGACGTAACTGATCGGTCATAGCACAAAGATACAAAGAATGAGGGAAATTTAGGCTCAGTATATCAGCTTCCCCATCAACTTAATTGACAGACATCTTTTTAAAAAAAAGTGATCTAATTGTGTTTTATACACATTTTCTCTACATAACTTCACAGGTTATTTTTAATGCTTTTCCTATACTTAAAAAACACTATAAAAATACTAGGAGATTTCATCATGTTTCGTTGGGCAATCATATTCGCAGTTATTGCACTTATCGCAAGTTTATTGGGTTTTGGTGGTGTTGCAGGACTATCGAAAGAATTTGCGATCATCTTACTCATCGTCGCCGTGATCCTTGCAATCATCAGCTTTATTTCTCGCGGTCGAACTTAAAAAAACCGGCAGCTGAGCCGCATTCAACAAAAAAACAAAAAGAAGGATTAACTCCTTCTTTTTTAAACTTAATTCCACTCATCCTCAGTTAAATATTTGTTCACACTTCTCCTGTTAAGATTCGCAACAAAGTCCTTTGTATGACATAGGGATGTGGTTTAATCGGTCTGCTCTGTTATTGATGTATACAAGGATTAATACATGACCCTGTCGATTAAAACACGTGAAATTCAATATGTTGCCGCTGATGGCAGCACACTCATTGGTTATTTTGCCGCACCTGAAAACGCCACAGCAGTCGCCGGTGTGATTGTCGCACCAGAATGGTGGGGCAGAAATGAATACACTGAGCAACGGGCACGTGAACTTGCTGCACAAGGTTATGCCGCCTTTGCGATCGATATGTATGGCGATAAAAAAGTCACCACCACTGTTGCTGAAGCCCAAGCATGGATGATGCAAACCTTTGAACAAGCAGACACCCTCGTCACCCGTGCCACTGCAGCCTTAGAGACCCTTGCAGCCCAGGCAGAAGTTGACCCTCATCGCCTCGCTGCCGTCGGTTTTTGTTATGGTGGTAAAGTCGTTTTGGACTTGGCACGTTCTGGTGCTGAGCTGAAAGCGGCAATCACTTTTCACGGCGTTTTAAGTGCTGCGGCGCCTGCAGAAAAAGGGAAAATTCAAGCAAAACTTCTGGTTCTTCATGGCGAAGCCGACACGATGGTCAGTTTGGAGGATGTCGAGAACTTCAAAGCGGATATGACTCAGGCAGGTGTGGATCACGAGGTGATTGTTTTAAAAGATGCCAAACATGGCTTTAGTAATCCCCTTGCAGACGAGCGTGCCAAAGCCAATGGTGTTGATCTGGGCTACAACGCAGCCGCAGAACAAACCGGTTTGAATGCCATGTATGCATTACTTGCACGCAGCTTGAACTAAACGCCAGTCCTGATCGATCGCTCTGCTCGATCAGGTCACTCACAATACAAAACCAACTAAATGAGAGGATGAAACATGGCTGAAAATAACTGCGCTTATTGTCATTTCGATGAATATGACATTATTGAAAAAAATGAATTTGGGGTAATTTTACCCGAACTCAATCCTTTATCGAAAGGCCACTCTGTGGTGATCCCGCTGCGTCATGTCAGTTCATTTTTTGACATTAGCAACAAAGAACGTAAATGCCTACAGTCCTTATTGGAACTTGCACGCAAT
Source organism: Acinetobacter sp. (assembly GCA_030152605.1). GTDB lineage: Bacteria > Pseudomonadota > Gammaproteobacteria > Pseudomonadales > Moraxellaceae > Acinetobacter. Next base: position 4,750 of record JASLJB010000378.1, read on the forward strand.
GAATTAGTGCGTCGCCACCAACCTGAAGGTTTTCATATCGCCTTTAATGATGGCAAAGTCTTTGGTGAGGAAGCAGCTGAACACTTTCATATTCACATTATTCCGCGCTATGACAAGCAAGTGCTGAAACTGGATAAACGTTGGGGAATCTTGACCGACCAATAAAACTCGATCCACATCACAATGCTAAGCGGCGCAGATCCGACTCACTTTACTCAATCTTAAGCAATATTTCATCGCAAAATGAGATGAGCTAGCGCAACACGACAGAGCAACCAACACCTTCGCGCTAGCACAACATGCCTTATTCGTTTGGCAGCAAGGACGCTGCCGATTTAATGTGATCTTTAACTAATCTTTTTCATTCTGATCCGATGAATTGAGTATACTCAGCACCTCTGTTGTCACCTGTCGTATCCTCTATTTTCATGTCTGATTTTTCTTTTTCCGCTGCACTGCTCACTTGGTTTGACCAACATGGTCGTCATGATCTGCCTTGGCAAATCAGTGATGATCCTTATAAAGTTTGGGTCTCGGAAATTATGTTGCAGCAAACCCAAGTCAAAACAGTCCTGAATTACTATGATCGTTTTATCCAACGCTTTCCGACAGTTGAAAGCTTGGGTCAGGCCAGTTGGGATGATGTTGCCCCGTATTGGGCCGGGCTGGGCTATTATGCCCGCGCGCGTAATCTGCATCGCGCTGCAGGCATCGTCACCACACAAGCACAGGGCCAGTTTCCACAGGATCTCGAACAATGGATGGCCTTGCCCGGCATTGGTCGATCGACCGGCGGTGCGCTGATGTCACTCGGCCTGCGTCAATATGGCGTGATCATGGATGGCAACGTAAAACGGGTCTTGGCACGATTTTTTGCCATTGATGATGACCTGTCTAAGCCGGTGCATGAACGTAGAATGTGGGAATTGGCAACGTCATTGTGTCCGAGCGAACGTAATCACGACTATACCCAAGCCATCATGGACTTAGGTGCGACGATTTGCACCCCGAAAAAACCGCTGTGTCTGTATTGTCCGATGCAGCAACATTGCCAAGCGCATCAGCAAGGGATCGAACAACAACTGCCTTATAAAAAACCCAAGAAGGCCGTGCCGATCAAATCGGCCAAAGTATTGCTGATCCAAGCGGGGGAACAATGGTTGTGGCAGCAACGTGAACCGACTGGCCTTTGGGGGGGACTGTGGTGTTTACCGATCATTGAAGATGATGTGTTGTTTCAACAGACCTGCCAACAACTCGACCTCAAATCCGCTGTGGCGCAGGCAGATATTTCACATAGTTTCACCCATTTTACCTGGCAACTCCAGGCACATGTTTTTGTGATCGATCCGGATCAACAAGAATATCTACAAGCAGAATTGGGTGGCACATGGTCAAGCCCGCAACAGGCGGTTCAGTCTGGTGTGCCGACCGCAATGAAAAAATTGATCTCTGCAATAGACTTATGACATAGTCGAGCTTCTGATTTAACTGTGTTGCACATCAGACTTAAATCTAGGCTTCACAACATGCCCAAGCGCTGTTGATATTTCAGGGCTCATCTCGGTCGCGCAGTTGCGCCAGATGAGCGATCGATCCTCATCTAGATAAGGATAAATTGTGTTTGCTCGATTGTCTCATCGTCATCTTGGTTTGAGTCTGTTGGCCTGCTTTGCGCTTCTACTCGCAGCCTGTAATACCACGCCAAAAAAGAAACCCACAGGCGCCGTTTTAAATCCAGCACAAGTGGCGCAACTGAAAAACACCCCGCTGCCGCAACGACTGCCGATCCCGGTGCAAAAAGTCAAAGCACAACAACTGACCGACACTTGGGGTGCAGCACGTAGTCAAGGGCGAAGCCATGAAGGCATCGACATCCTTGCTCCACGTGGAACGCCGGTATACAGCACCACCGACGGGATCGTGGCCAGTTTACAAAGCAACAAATTAGGCGGCACGGTCGTTTGGATCATGGGGCCGAGTAATTCATGGCATTATTATGCCCATCTCAACGCGCATCAGCGCAGTTTAAAACCAGGTCAATACGTGCAAAAAGGCACCCTGATCGGCTATGTGGGCAATACCGGTAATGCACGGCATACCGCGCCGCACTTGCACTACGGCCTGTACCTGTCTGGCAAAGGACGCGGTGCGGTCAACCCTTATCCCTATTTGCGTTAAACACATGATCCGCCACGGCGCCGAAAATGGCTCGGGCTGAAAGATGTCGCACAGCAGCGATGATTTGCAATTAGATCAAATTATTTAGATTGAAACTTTATATAGGTACATTTATGTCAGAGGCTTTGATACAACGTTTGGTGGATTTCGCAGAATCCGGCAACCAGCAAAAGATTGAATTGAATGGTCAAACTTATCAAGGTTGGGTGATGGAGATCAACGAACAAGCCTTGATGATCAGTACCGGTTATGGTGATAAAAATGGTAAAGATCAGTGGATTGATTTCACCGATCTCGGTGAGGCCAGCCTGTTCTACTGGGACAATCAACAAGATCAATGGGCGATTTTCACCCTCTAAGTCACACACGACCAAGGAGTATGTCCGATGACCACTTCATCTCCCCTCAAACGTTGCGGTTGGTGTTCGGATGATCCGATCTATGTCGCCTATCATGATCAAGAATGGGGCAAGCCCAATCGCGATGAGCGACATTTATTTGAAATGCTCTGTCTTGAAGGCCAGCAAGCCGGCTTATCTTGGATTACTGTACTCAAAAAACGTGATGCCTATAGACAACATTTTTTTCAGTATCCTATCGCTGACATTGCAGCGCTCAGCGATACTGAATTGGAACACAAATGCCAGGATGCGGCCTTGATCCGGCATATCGGCAAACTCAAAGCAATCCGTGATAATGCAACGGCTTGGCTGCACATGGGTCAGCAACAGATCGATATGGTAGACTGGCTTTGGACATTTGTTAATCACACTCCACTGCAAAATGATGTTGAGCATTATCAACTGGCTCCCGCACAAACCGAGACCAGTCAACAGATGTCAAAAGCACTCAAGAAAAATGGATTCAAATTTGTTGGACCCACCACCTGCTATGCATTTATGCAAGCCGTGGGCATGGTCAATGACCATGAAAATAGCTGTCACTGTAGATAACAATAGGATTTAGTCATGAGCAATCAATCTATAAACGCCTATGCCGCACATGCAGCGGGTGAAGCACTGGTACCCTATCGCTTTGATGCCGGTGAATTACAGCCGCATCAGGTCGAAGTAAAAGTCGAATATTGTGGTCTATGTCATTCCGATGTTTCTGTACTCAACAACGACTGGAATAACAGTGTTTATCCAGTGGTGGCCGGTCATGAAGTGATTGGCACCATCATCCAACTGGGCAGTGAAGCCAAAGGGCTTAAAGTTGGTCAACGGGTTGGCATCGGTTGGACCGCAGAGAGCTGCCAGTACTGCAACCCATGTATCGATGGAAAATTCAATCTCTGTAGCAGCCAACAGGCCACCATCGTCAATCATGCTGGGGGTTTTGCAGATAAAGTGCGTGCCGGTTGGCAATGGGTGATTCCACTACCTGAAGGTCTGGAGCCAAGCAGCGCCGGGCCTTTGCTCTGTGGTGGGGTGACGGTGTTTAATCCGATTTTAAATCACAACATCCAAGCTGTGCATCATGTCGGCGTGATCGGCATCGGTGGCTTGGGCCATATGGCGATCAAGTTGCTCAAGGCATGGGGCTGTGAAATTACCGCATTCACCTCTAGTCTAGATAAAAGTGATGAGCTCAAAGCCATGGGCGCAGATCATGTTGCGGACAGTCGCGATGTGGCCGGTCTTAAAAATTACCGTGGCAAATTTGATTTGCTGCTGTGTACGGTCAATGTCAGTCTGGATTGGAAAGCCTATTTAAATACCCTCGCGCCAGAAGGCACCATGCATATGCTCGGCTTGGTGTTGGAACCGATGGCAATTCCCGCGGGCAGTCTGATTGGGGGGGCCAAATCCGTGTCAGGCTCACCGATTGGCTCGCCTGCTGCCCTGCGTCAACTGCTCAAGTTCGCTGCGCGCAAAAACATCGCTCCGCAAATTGAACTGTATCCAATGTCCAAAATCAATGATGCGCTCGAACGCTTACACTCTGGCAAAGCACGTTATCGTGTGGTGTTGCAGGCTGACTTTGATCAAACCGAACCACAACGCCACGCACAATCACAATCAGAGCTACAGGCCCAAAGCCAAGCGCAGTCACCTTCTCAAACCGACAGCGTGGCATAAGCGCGCTGCTCACCCAGCTTAGGTACTGATTTTAGTACAGACGACTTAGCGAATGACTCAGCGACTGACTTTGCCAATGCGCTGCGGTGGGCTGTGCTGTAACTGTGCTTTGGTCCAATCCGCCAAGCAGATGATCGCTTGGCGGATCTCCTTGGAGAGCTCATGTCCGGTATTGATGCGGATGCAGTTACGATAGCGTTTCCCCTCTCCGAACACTTCACCCGGCACGATGTTAATCTGCTGCTGCCGCGCATAGTGATACATCTCCAAACCTTCGATCGACTCCGGCAACTGTAGCCACAAGGCATAGCCCCCCGCGGGCTGATTTAAACGAATCTCGACCGAGTCAAAACATTCAAAAATAAAGTCACGATACTGTTGTACCTGCGTCATCAAAAAAGGCCGCAATTGATTGAGATGCTTGCGATAAGCACGACTATAGATAAAATCCGCCAAACCCAATTGTAGTGGGGTATTCACCGCAACATGCTGGCTAAAAATCTGTGCGCGTTTTGACTGTAAACGCTGCGGCAAACACAACCAGCCGACACGATAGGCCGGTGATAAGGACTTGGAAATCGAACCACAGTAGATCACATAGCCATGTTTGTCCCAGGCCTGAATCGGTAAGGGTCGGGTCATGCTAAAACCGCACTCCGCAAAGATATCGTCCTCACTGACATAGCACTGATACTTGGCTGCCAACTGCGCGATCTTTTCTTTGTCGGCATGACTGAGGCAAAAGCCCAAGGGATTTTGATAATTGGCCGTGATCAAGCACAGCTTAGCACCGGAATTTTGCATCGCCTGTTCTAGCCGTTGCAGGTCGATCCCGCTGTGATTGGCCGGGACTTCAACAATCTTACGTTTCAGCGTCGCCAACAACTGCAACTGACCATTAAAACTTGGAGTCGGCACAATGATGCTGTCGCCGACTTGGGTCAGGGTTTGGATCACGGTGGACAAGGCCGGCATGCAACCATTGCAAATATAAATATCGTCCTTGGCGATAAAAATCCCATCTTCAGCCCAATGCGCCGACAGCGCCTCGCGTAGCACGCTATGCCCTTGACGATCGCTATATAAAAAATCTTCCGGACGACTGTGTTTGAGTGCGCGTTGTAGTGAGCGGCGTAGATCTGTGATCGGGATCAGATTGGGCGATAACTGAATCGCACCCAAGTGCACCCGATTCGGCACGATCGCGGCCTGCTGGATTTCGATGAGTAAATCAAGATTGGAGATGTTTCTGGCTTGGGGTTTGAAGTCCGGATGCTGCGGCAGTAAGCGCGGTTGTGGCGCTTGGGCGTGTGGGCTGACAAAGTAGCCGGCCTTATGCTTGGCATAGATCAGGCCTTGTGCCTCAAGCAGTTCATAACAACTTTTTGCGGTATTCATGCTGATCTGCTGTTGCTCAGCAAACTGACGTAGCGAATTTAAGCGCTGCTCAGCCGCGAGTTCACCTTGATAGATCTTGTGTGCCAACTGCTGGGCAAGGCTTTGGTATTGAAAGGCCACGACGTGCCACTCCTGATATCTGTACTCAATTTTTAGGCTTTATTGTGCCTGTACCCCTAAAGCTAACAGAATTATGCTGTGTTGGAAATCAAGATCAATCAGCGACGCGAACAGGAGTGCAGCATGAAAAATTTCGGGCCATTGAAACAAGCGCTAACGATGGTGGTTGTAGGTGGAGTACTCAGTGCCTGCCAACCGCAGCAGCTGAATGCAGGCGCACAGCAACAGGGTTTTGTGTGTAAATCATTGATCGAGGGATTCTTAAAAACCCAAAATCTGGCGCACTATGAACTCAAGTCGATCCAACCAACCTTGCAAGAAACAGCCATGCAAAGAACCTTTGTCTATCAAACCGCATCTGATCACGCGATACAGTTGAAGAGCATTCCCAGTCGTTCGAATTTACAGTTTCATTGCCAGCAGACCGATCAACACTATGCGCTACAGCTGATCACCGATACGCAAAACAATACCGCGAACAACCGTATCAATTTGATCAGTCTCCAGCTGCCCGCGACGGACACGGTCAAACAACTGACAGCTTATTCGCTAAAAACTCGATGAACAGTCGCACCCGCTTAGGCAGGTGCGCCCATTCCATTAACCCAATTAAAAATCCTAAATGAAAATCCTAAATGAAAACCCAAAATGGAAAGAAAATAAATAACGGCATTCGATTAAACCCAGTAAAATACTCGGGTTAATCTAAGCCGCGCCGCAAAAAATAAAGCAGCAAACCACAGCATTAAACTAAAAATAATACGCTGCTTAAATAAAATTAATCCGATTAATTTACTCGGATACTGTATTAAATTAACACCCCAGCCAAGCCGTTAAAATAATATATCTTAATATTAGTTAACACAGCTGTAACACTTTAATTGATCAAGCATACCCCAAAAACCAAATCCAAAAAAATATAAAAATATCAACTCATTAAGATAAAAAACACAATACACTTAGTAAAATCCAAAATACAGTCAAAACCAGCCGCATTATTAAATTAAATTACACATAATAAAATAAAAAGTAATCCAAGTTTCGTGAACTGAGCAGACACATATTGAGACTGGACAGATATACACCAAACAAGCTTTACTAAAAAAGACCACTTATTTTTGAATATGCGTGGTTTTACTGGATTATAAATTTCATTTCAATAATAGATCTAGTTTTTTATTTACATATAAACAGAGTGGCCTCTCCCAAGGTGCTCTGCATATTAATCATGCAATAGGAGTCAAAATGTCCTTAGATCTTGATTTGCTCCATTGGGTACTTGCGGCAGTCCCCATCGTTGCACTTATTATCCTCATGGTGGGTAAAAACTGGACGGCACAACAAGCCGGAACCACCAGTATTTTTATTGCAGCTGCGGTTGCAGTATTTGCATTTGAAACTTCAACACGCGCCTTATCGGTTGCTTCGGCAAAAGGTATTTGGGATGCCATCCCGATCTTATTTGTGGTCTGGCCGGCGCTATTATTGTTTCATATCATGAATCAATCTGGCGGTTATGACGCCTTACGCCGCGGGATTACCCGCATGTCGCGTAATGAGTTATTTATCGTTGTTGCACTCGGCTGGGTATTTACCTCATTCCTACAAGGCATCGATGGTTTTGGTACGCCAATTGCGGTGGTTGCACCGTTACTGGTCGCCTTTGGTATGCGTCCTGTGTATGCCGTGGCGATTCCAATTATTGCGCATATCTGGGCCAAATTTTACGGCACCTTGGGTGTGGGTTGGTTGGCGACCTTACAAGTGGTGGATATTGATGCGGCGACCGCCCTGTCCATGGGGCTGCAATCTGCAGTACTGATCCTGATCCAAGTCTTGTTGGGTGGACTCACCGTGGTTTGGTTGTATGGCCGTTGGGCTGCCGTTCGCCAAGCTTGGCCCTTGATCATGATTATTGGCGCCATTCAAGGCATTGGTCAGATCATCACGGTATTTATCGACCCTATTTTGGCGGCATTTTTACCTGCGACTGCGGCGTTGATCGCACTGTATCCACTGTCACGTTGGTCACGCTATAACAAGCCGATTGAAAATATTCCACATCGTCCGGCCATGCGCGAAGACGCCAGTATGCAAGACCAAGGTGCAGAACCGCCGATGAGTCCGTTGATTGCACTTGCGCCTTATGGTTTGTTGACTTTTCTGGCAGTGAGTACATCGCTGATCGATCCGCTGCATGCCTGGTTAGATCAAGCGTCAATCGGTTTTGCATTTCCTGAAATCGTGACCGGTATGGGGGTGATGACCGCTGCATCTGCACAATATTCAGCACTGCATATCTTTACCCATCCTGGCGCAACCATCACCTTAACCGCGTTGATCACGTGGGCTTACTTTGCACACAAAGGCTATTTCAGCACTTGGAAACAGCGCACACCGAAAGAACAACCGGGCGTCATCGTCGGCATGTTTAGTAGTGCAGTCCCGGCTTCTGTACCGATCCTGGCCTTCTTGATCATGGCCTCGATCATGAAACATTCTGGTCAAAACGCCATGTTGGCACTCGGTATTGCAGAAGTTGCCCCGTCCTATGTATTTGCATTCGTTGCCAATGGCATCGGGATCTTAGGTGCCTTCATTACCTCAAGTAGTACCTCCTCTCAGGTGTTGTTCTCTGAATTACAACTTGCACTGGCCAAAGCCAAAGGTCTCCCTGAGGCAACTATTTTGGCTGCACAAAACGCGGGCGGTGCGATTGGTAATGCGATTGCGCCAGCCAACGTGGTGATGGGTGCCAGTACCACCGGCATTAACGGTAAAGAAGGTGCAATTTTACGTAAAACCATTCCTTGGACGCTGTTGGTCTTCGTACTGACCGGAATTGCAACGGTCATCATGTCCATGATTATGGCTTAAGGAGACGCTCCTATGATTATGCGAATTCTTCAAAACCGACTGCTTTATCTCAGTATTTCATTTGTGTTGTTCCTTGCGGCACTCCCCTTGGTCAGCATTGGCACCACAAATGACTTTCGCCTCATGACGATGTTTGGCATGGCGGCACTCAGTGTGGCGGCGATTATTCCGCCACTGCAACGCACTTTGTTTCCTCCAAAATCTGAATAACTGATTTTGATTTAGAAACGTTTTTTTGGCTGAACTATAACTTTAATTTTTATCGTAAAAAGGAAGAAGCTCATGACTTATGCAAATGGCCCTAGAACTGGTAGACCTTCTGTTTTTGCTGCACGCGGTATGGTGAGTTCACCGCATTACCTCGCCTCTGCCAGCGGCGATCATATTTTACGACGTGGCGGTAGCGCCGTGGATGCTGCAATTGCCATCAACGCCACGCTATGTGTTGTATATCCACATATGGCCGGTTTGGGCGGTGATGCCTTTATGCTCATCGCTGGCGGCCCATCCAACAAGGTCGAAGCACTCGAAGCCTCTGGCCCATCAGCCCGTTTGGCGACACGCGAATTTTATAAACAACATGGCTATGACAGTGAAATTCCAATGCGTGGTCCATTGGCGGCCTTGACTGCACCGGGTGTGGTCGATGGCTGGCGTTTGGCGCATGAGCGTTATGGCAAATTGCCGTGGAAAGAACTGTTTACCGATGCAATTGAATATGCAAAAAATGGCATGGCCATCACCCGTTCATTGGCAGACTGGTTGGTGACGGATGAAAGTATTCTGAAACAGAATGCCGACATGACCCGAATCTTCTTGCCACAACAAAAACCACAACGCGAAGGCGAATTACTCAAGCAGCCTGAACTGGCCAAAACCTTTGAATACTTGGCTGAACATGGTCCGCGCCAAGGTTTTTATGAAGGCCCAATCGCCGAAGAAATGGCAAAATCACTCGAAGCCATGGGTTCACCACTGCGCTACGAGGATTTCAGCAGCTACCAAGCCTGCTGGAGTGAGCCGATTTCAAGTACGTATCGTGGCTATGAGGTGTTTCAACTGCCACCCGCCACCCAAGGTTTTGCTGCACTGCAAATCCTGAACTTGCTGGAAAAATATGATGTTCAATCATGGGGGGCTAACAGTGTTGAGTACTATCACCACTTGGTCGAGGCGATCAAAGTTGCCTTTGTGGACCGTGATGAATGGCTGAGTGATCCAAAATTCGTCAAGATCCCATTGAATGAATTTATCTCTAAAACCTATGCGGAAAAACGTCAAAAATTGATCGACTCCTCTTTGGCACGCAAGTTTGAAGAAATCAAATGCGGCATCAAACATGCCAGTGATGCCAAACGTGAAGCACCAACCGGCGATACCGTGTATTTCTGTGTCGCGGACCAGGATGGTTTGGTGGTTTCGAATATTCAGTCGATCTATCATGACTTTGGTGCTTGTGTGGTGGCGGGGAATACCGGCGTGATCATGCAAAACCGTGGTTCATTCTTCTCACTGGATGCAACACATCCGAACACACTTGAGCCGTTAAAACATACGTTCCACACCATCATCCCTGCGATGTTGATGAAAGATGGTAAACCGGTCATGGCCTACGGCACCATGGGTGGCGAAGGTCAACCGCAGACCCAAGCCGCGTTATTGACTCGAATCATTGACTTTGGTTATGACGTGCAACAAGCCATTGAAGCACCGCGCTGGCTCATGGGGCGGACTTGGGGCGTGGCCACACGTGACCTGATCCTTGAGGCACGTATCCCCGCCGAAGTGATTCGCGAACTGCGCTTACTGGGCCATCCAATTAAAATCGCAGAAGCATGGGACGGCTCACTCGGTCATGCCCAAGCGATCCGTATTCATGCTGACACTGGTTTGTTTGAAGGCGGTGCTGACCCACGCGGTGATGGTAGCGCCATCGGCTTCTAAGCCGATCGACTGCTGCAATCGCTTTCAATCAAGTAGATTGCAGCATGCTGGAATGAAGCCTTAAATTGATGCAACTTAAATGGATGCAACTTGAATTGATGCAACCCTGTTGTATTCAGTTGCAACGACAAAATGGCCTGTAGATCACAGGCCATTTTTTTATCTGCGTTTTAATTTTGACGCTACTTTAAAACAGCCGGCAATGCAGGCAGGCTTGGGTTCTTGGCCAGCTCCGCTTTCATCTTTTGCAGCATCTGATAGGGCTGTTGTTCCACAAACATATTGGCCACTTTTGCAGGGATCGCGCCTTCCGGATCAGCAAAGCCAGAAGTGGTGACTTTGACTCGTGTCGCATCCAGTCGTTGAAATGTCCAGTTGCCTTGATAGCGTTTCAAGCGCACATAATCTGGCTGTATGGCTTTGCCCGTCGCGATGGCGCTATTTTGAATCCGAATCACGCCTTTGGCATCTTTAGTGATGCGACCCTGCACCACCAAATCCCGGTCTTTTAAGGGAAATGGAAAGTCCAACACCATATATAGGGTGAACTCGCCTTTTTTTTCATCGCGACTGAGTATCTCGGCTTTGGCCACATAGGGTGCCCAACGCGAGGAATGCTCAACATCCAGCACCAATGCCACCGCCTGTTCGATCGGCACATTCAGCGTGGTTTCAGCTTTATAAGACATCGCTGCGTTTGTCGCATCGCGATAGGTCCAGACCTTGATGTCATTTTTATTCAAACTGAGTTTGGCATTGGCCGGGATATTGGCCTGAGTGCTTGTGCTGATCAAGGCACAGATACAGAGTGCGGCCTTGAGGATATTTTTATTGGTCATGCGTTTAAAGTCTTATTTTAATGGATGCGTTTTGGTTTGGTTTTTAGTTTGATACTTCAAAATCCTGAACTGACTGGCATTAAGGTTAGGATGGATTTAAAACATTGGCTTCATGCTGAAAATAGTTTATTAGAAAACAGCATGAAACCAACGTCAAAGCGCTTAAATATCGTTTAAGCCTAGGACATCTTTCATATCATATTTTTTCGGTTGTTGGCTGGCGACCCAAGCGGCAGCGCGGACGGCGCCGGCAGCAAAGTTCATACGATTGGTGGCTTTATGCGTTACTTCAACACGCTCACCTTCACCGATAAACATCACGGTATGCTCACCGACGATGTCACCCCCACGGATGGTTTCAAAGCCAATGGTTTCACGCTCACGCGGACCGGTATGCCCTTCACGACCGTAGACCGCGACTTTTTTTAGATCACGCCCCAAGGTATCGGCAATGGCTTCGCCCATCATCAAGGCTGTACCCGATGGAGCATCGACTTTATGACGGTGATGCGCTTCGATGATTTCGATATCGACTGTGTCAGCAAAGACTTTGGCAGCCAATTCTAACAGTTTGATCGAAACGTTAACCCCGACCGAATAGTTGGCGGCATAGACCACCGGGATCTGGGTTGCGCTTTGATCGAGTTGTTGTTTTTGCTCATCCGACATACCTGTGGTGCCGATCACCATCGCCACGCCGGCTTGGCGACACAGCTCAAGATGTTGGGCAGTCGCCACCGGTGCAGTAAAGTCGATCACCACATCGGTCTGACCTAAGATCGATGCCAAATCACCCACGACTTTGACTCCAATCGTCCCAATGCCTGCAAGCTCACCCGCATCCGATCCAACCAATGAACTTTCTGGACGCTCGACCGCAGCAGCCAGTTGATAACCGGCTTGTTGAACTGCTTGAATCAATGTACGGCCCATACGACCGCCCGCGCCCAAAACTGCAATACGTGGAGTTGCTGACATGCTCTTTCCCTAAATTCGTTTTCAAATTGAGCTTACTATAGCAAAACTTGGCTGACTGGCTAAGGTCGATCTGAAAAATTTTCCAATTGCTTTTTTCTCTGGCTACAGCCACTTAACGACGCGCGATAGCCCGAAAATCAGCACAAAAAAAGGCCTATTCAACATAGGCCTCTTTGTCACACATGATCATACGCAGTTGCAAGCGGTGCTTTACATCCGACTCCGTTTAGCTCAGCTTGCTAAAACAGAGTCTTGCTAAAACACGCGCTTGCTGAAACACAGTCTTATCGAAGGTCTTAGTCAAACAAACGATCGAAGAATGATTTTTTCTTTGGAGATGATTTGTGATCATCGCCATCGAGGGTTTCTTGCAACTCTTTGAGCAACTCACGTTGACGTGCAGTCAAGTTGACTGGCGTTTCGATCACGATACGGCAGAGTAAATCACCTTGCATGCTGGTGCGGACTGGAGTCACGCCTTTGCCACGTAAACGGAATAATTTTCCAGTTTGGGTGCCTTCAGGTACTTTGAGACTGACTCGACCATCGAGGGTTGGGATTTGGATTTCTTTACCCAAAGCCGCATCTGCGATGCTAACGGGTACATCCATATACAGATCCGCGCCGTCACGTTGGAACACTTCGTGTTCACGTACCACCACTTCAACGTATAAATCACCGGATTGACCATCACCGATCGCTTCACCTTTACCGGTTAAACGAACGCGGTCGCCGTTGTCCACGCCGGCTGGAATGGTGACTTCGAGGGTCTGTTGACGCTCAGAAACACCTGAACCATGACATTTTTGACATGGGTTTTTAATGATCTTGCCTTGACCACGACAGGTACTACACGTTTGTTGCACAGAGAAGAAGCCCTGCTGCATACGCACTTGACCGGCACCATGACAGGTTTTACAGGTTTCAACATCTTTTGGATTTTTAGAGCCTTTCCCATCACAGCTTTCACACGGTGCAGGGGCAGTAAAGGTAATGGTTTTCTTGACCCCTTTCACTGCTTCTTCAAGGGTCAGCTCGATCACATAACGTAAGTCCGAACCACGGCGTTGACGTTGCTGGCCGCCACGACCACCGCCGCCACCAAATGCGCCGCCAAAAATATCACCAAATTGGCTAAAGATATCTTCTGCACTAAAGCCCTGACCGTGACCGAAGCCACCACCGCCGCCGCCGCCATTTTCAAATGCACTATGCCCCATACGGTCATACATGCTGCGCTTTTCACCATCGGAAAGCACTTCATAAGCGGATGCCGCTTCTTTAAATTTTTCTTCAGCTTCTGGATTGTCGGGGTTACGATCTGGATGATATTTCATCGCCAACTTACGGTAGGCTTTTTTAATTTCATCATCACTAGCGGTTTTAGAAACGCCTAAAACCTCATAATAATCACGTTTAGCCATAATTGGCGCTGCTCCACAGATTTGATTTTATTTCACTGCGAACTAACGTGGGGGTAAGGCTCTCAATTTACAAGCAGAGAAAATGAAATTTTTTAACTTATACCGATAAATTACCCAGCAACCTCGCTGGCATGCTGCGAGGAAGGGACTAATACACAGCTTTGTTTTTGATATATTTGCTAAAACCTTTGAGCCAAGCGTTGAGTAAATACAGCCAAGCCACTGCACTAAAAATCACCCCAAGCACGGTACAGGCTTTGACCCAAATCAAACTATCCCAATAAAAAAAGAATAATGGAATAAACCACAGTGCTGCGAATGTCGCCAGAAGCATGAACATCACCACATTACGCATGACCCAAAGCGCCTGGGCTTGAATCCAAACTTCGGTGTCCACCAAAACGACTTTTCGTGCTAACCAATATGAAATGACAGCGCTCACAATGCTAAACAATGCAAGAAACATGCACACATACGCAATAGTCATATAGCGACGATGTTGTTTTAAATTATCTTGCCCCATGGGTGTTTATATACCTCAATTCATTGTTAGCGCGTTTAAAGTTCTACAATGAAATTTTCAAGTGTTATTTTCTATCAAATATTAGGTGCTACTATATTGAATATTTCAATTTTTCGCACCTAAAATTCGCAAAAAAACTAGGTATTAATCACTTGTTTTTTGACTCTAAACCATGCGGCGTACAGCGCAGGCAGGAAAAACAAGGTTAATAAGGTCGCAATGATCAATCCACCCATAATCGCCACGGCCATCGGCCCAAAGAAAATACTGCGCGAAAGCGGAATCATCGCCAACACCGCAGCCAGTGCGGTCAGTATAATCGGTCTAAAACGACGCACTGTTGCACCCAAAATTGCATTCCAAGGATCGATCCCGGCGCGGATATCTTGTTCGATCTGATCAATCAGGATCAGAGAATTGCGCATAATCATACCCGATAATGCAATCGTGCCAAGCATCGCGACAAAACCAAAGGGTTTGTTAAACAATAATAAGAATAAAACCACACCAATTAAACCTAGTGGCGCGGTTAAAAATACGATAAACGCACGTGACATACTGCGCAGTTGAATCATCAATAAGGTGAACACCACCGCCAAGAACAATGGCATGCCGGCATTGACTGAGCTTTGCCCGCGTGCCGACGCCTCCACCGTGCCACCGACTTCAATCAAGTAACCATTCGGCAATTGAGCGCGTAATTGATCGATGGATTCAGCCAGCTGATTCACCACCGTCGCAGGCTGTAAATGGGTGCGGATATCAGCACGTACGGTGATGGTTGGCAAACGATTGCGATGCCAGATCAGCCCATCCTCAAACTTATATTCAATCGTGGCGATTTGCGCCAAAGGCACTGTGCCACCACTTTGGGTCGGGACCGCCAAACTAGATAAGGTCGCAACATCGACTCGCTCAGCTTGATCACCGCGTAGACGGATATCGATCAACTCACGTTTCTCACGATACTGATTGATCATCGCACCGCTGATGGAACGATTCAAGAACTGCGCCACATCCGCACTAGAAACCCCCAGCTGGCGGGCACGATCTTGATCGATATTCAAGGCAATGATTTTACTTGGCTCGCCCCAGTCCAGATGTACATTGCTGCTATTGGGGTTGTCACTGACCAAAGCCGAAATCTGCTGCGCCCACTGTCTTACTGTATGTAGGTCCTCACCGGAAATTCGATATTGGATCGGATAACCCACCGGTGGCCCATTTTCCAACAAGGTCACCCGTGTACGTACCTCCGGCAGTAACTTACGGATCTCGGTGTCCAAGGACTGCCGGATCTCATCACGGTCTTCTAAAGACGTCGCCAAGACCACAAACTGGGCAAAACTGGCTTGTGGCAGTTGCTGATCCAAGGGCAGATAAAAGCGCGGTGAGCCAGTGCCGACATAGGCCACATAGTTGTCGATGCCCTTTTGCTTGGACAAAAACTTTTCAACTTTTTTCACCGCCTGTTCGGTGGCGGTCAGTGAAGCGCCCTCTTCAAGCTTGAGATCGACCAAGATCTCCGTTCGGTTCGAGGGTGGAAAAAACTGCTGTGGTACCAGTTTAAATAACAGCACCGATCCCACAAACACCGCGATGGTCACGGCGATCACAGTCTTACGATAGCCAATACACAGCGCCACCATCGAGCGAAAACGTTGATAAAAACGCGACTGATAAGGATCAAAGTCACCGGCATGTTGCTGTGCAGGATGTGCAAGCACGGTCGGCTCAGGTTGTTTGCGCATCCGTGCCCAAAGGCGTTGATACCACGGCGCGCGTTGCGCAGCTTGATTGAAGTCCGGCAACAGTTTGTCACCCAGATAAGGTACAAACAGCACTGCCGCAAACCAAGACACCACCAGTGCAATGGTCACCACTTGGAAGATCGAACGGGTATATTCCCCCGTCCCTGACGCCGCTGTCGCAATCGGCAAGAAACCCGCCGCCGTGATCAAGGTGCCGGTCAGCATCGGGAAAGAGGTGGTTTTCCACATAAAGCCGGCCGCCTCTAAACGGCTATAGCCCTGCTCCATCTTAATCGCCATCATCTCCACGGCGATAATCGCGTCATCCACCATCAGCCCCAAGGCCAAGATCAAAGCGCCCAAAGAAATCTTGTGCAGCCCGACATCAAACAGACTCATGCCAGCAAAGGTCATCGCCAACACTAAGGGAATCGAAAACGCCACCACCAAACCGGTGCGGAAACCCAAGGAGAAAAAGCTGACCAAAAGCACGATGATCACCGCCTCGGCCAAGACCGTGGCGAACTCGTGAATACTGCGTTGTACCGCCACGGGTTGATCAGAAACTTTCTGCAACTGCATGCCGAGTGGTAGGCTTTTTTGTAGATCCGCAAACTCAGTTTCGAGGTTTTTACCCAAGGCAATAATGTCACCGCCCTTGCGCATCGACACCGCGATGCCGATGCCGTTCTCACCCATAAAACGCATACGCGGTTGTGCAGGCTCACTAAAGCCTCGATAGACCTCAGCCACGTCTTGCAGTTGAATGGTACGTCCACCGATCAATAACGGTGTTTGTTGTAACTCCTCGACACTGTGGTATTGACCACTGACCCGAATCTGAATCCGATCACTTGGCGTTTCAAAAAAACCCGCGCTGAGGACGCTATTTTGTTGCTGCAACGCCTGTTCGATCGCAGTGACTGGGATGCCCATCTGTGCAGCTTTGGTATTAGAGATTTCAATCCAGATCTTTTGGTCTTGCAGTCCGATCAAGTCAACCTTGCCGACATCTTGCACCCGTTGCAGTTGCAGCTGTAAACGATCGGCATATTCTTTGAGTACCGCATAATCATAGTCTGCCCCGGTCAGCACATAGATGTTGCCAAAGGTGTCGCCAAACTCGTCATTAAAGAACGGACCTTGCACCCCATTCGGCAGTTGGGTCTTGATGTCGCCAATTTTTTTACGTACCTGATACCACACATCCGGGATTTGACTCGGCTTGAGCGAGTCTTTGGCGACAAAAGTCACCATCGACTCACCCGGTCGCGAGTAGGCCAAGATCCGGTCAGATAAGCCGGTTCGCATCAGTTCCTTCTCGATACGATCGGTGACTTGAACCGAAACTTCTTCGGCAGTCGCGCCCGGCCAATAGGTCTGGATCACCATGACTTTAAAGGTAAATGGCGGATCTTCACTCTGTGACAGTTTGGAATAGGAAATCCCACCCACCAAGGCTAACAAGATCATGCAATACAGGATCAGGCCTTTGTTACGCAGTGCCCATTCAGACAGGTTAAACTTCATGGCGTGGCTCCTGTTTGATCCGGTGCAGCGCGGACCTGAATCTCAACAGCACGATTATCCCGATCCACAGGATGGATCTTTTGTTGATCACGTAACAAATGCACCCCACCGACCACTACCCAATCTGAAGCACTCAGACCTTGCTTGACCGGCACACTGTCGCGACCATAGGCGCCAAGCTGCACCTGCACTTTACGAATACTTTGATCGCTGTTGACCACCCAGACATAGGCCTGTTGTTGCGTGGCAGAGACACTGGATAAAGGAATACTCAAGACATCATCACGTTGCTGATTAAAAAACACCCGTGCACTTTGTCCGAGTTGCATCGCCGACTGGCCCTCTGTCAGCGCCACTTTGACACTAAAGGTTCGAGAGGCATCCGCAGCAGGTGAAATCTCGCGTACCCGGGCGGCAAATTTCTGTTCTGGTTTCGACCACAGCGTGACCCAAGCATCTTGACCGACGCGAATCGAACTCACCGCCTGCTCCGGCACACCGATCACCACCTCACGATCTCCCCCGATCGCCATTTGATAGGCGGCTTGTCCTGCTGCCACCACCTGACCGACCTCGATATTGCGTGCGGTGATCACCCCACTTTTATTGGCCAGCAACTGGTTATAACCAGTTTGGTTGGCCGCGACCGCATAGTTGGACTGGGCTTGTTTCAGATTCGCCAGCGCCGCTTGATGCTGATTTTTGACGCTGTCATATTGCGAACGACTCACGGCATTGATCGGCAGCAGTTGCTGAAAGCGTTGTAATTCATCATTGGCGTTTTTGGCTGCGGACTGGGCGCTGTCGAGCTGGGCTTTGGCCGAGTTGAGTTGCAGCTGCGCATCTTTAACATCCAGCTTGGCCAGCACTTGGCCGACCTTGACTTGATCGCCCACATTGACATAACGTTCAGTAATTTGACCGCCGACCCGAAATGCCAACGCCGTTTCTTGACGTGCGCGCACCTCACCGGCGTAGCTTTGCTGTTGCTTGAGACTGGTCTGTGGCTGTGCCACCATGACAAATGGGATCTGTTCTGTTTCAATCGGTTTTTTACTACAGCCCCAAAGCGTGACACTACACATGATCAACATGCTGACGACGGTGCGATTGAGTAAGTTCATAAAGCTGGCTCTTATTCAGATATTTTTTTTCGGGAACAATGCGTGGTGCGCGGAGAATGGATGATGCGCGGAATAGAGAGAATGGGTGATGTCAGCTGATATCCTTTCATCTTTATCGTTTCATCAATCTTAGATGACACACCAATTAATGTACCCGATAGTACAATAATTAAAGATTTTGCTTCAATAGCCGAGAGACACTTTTTTGAATCATGAATTGAGAACACCTGTGGGACGTCCAAAGGACCTTGAAAAACGTAAACAAATTTTAGAGGCTGCCAAAGCGCTGTTTCTAAAATCCGGCTATCACGGCTCAAGCATGAACCAGATCGCCAAAGCTGCGGGGGTCACCAAACTCACGGTGTATAACCATTTTCAAGACAAAGAAAACTTATTTATCTGCGCGATTGAAAAGACCTGTGAAGCCTCGATTCAGGCGCAGCCCTTTACCTTGTCCGCCGACAGTGATTTTAAACGGGCTTTTTTTCAGGCCTGTGAATTGGCACTGGGTCTGATTTATTTACCTGAAGCGATCAAGCTGGAGCACTTATTGGTCGAACTGACCGTCGAAAAAAGTCCCTTGGCCGCGCGCTTTTATCATGCCTCGCATCAGCGCATGCGTTTGTTGTGGGAGGACTTCTTTCGGCAGGCAATTGAGTTTGGTTTTATCCAAGCCGACGCAGTCGAGCAACAAACCTCGCTGATCCTGTCACTGTTGCTCGGGGTTCGCCATCATGAGGTCTTGCTTGAGCTCTGCCCTGCACCGAACGCCGCAGAGATTGAGAAAATCATCAAAGACAGCATGAATTTATTTTTACTTAAGTATCAAATCCATGCCGATCAGCCCCAAAGCAAGGCCTAAATTGGCAAGATCAAGCGGATTGTGAAATATTCTGCGTTTAAAATGTCCATTTAACTAAAAAACTAAACATACTTTTGTCTGACATGGGCTGGGATTGTCATAAATTCGCGTTATATTCCAAACACGTGCTAATCAAAACACGTGCTGAGTAAAATACGTTATAGTCGATCTCATTGTCGTGTTGTCCACACCAAGACCAAACTTATGTGACAGCACTGCGCTGTCCTCCAAGCTGTGCCATGCGACAACACACGATTTGAACAATCTGAACATTCTGAACAATAAGTAAGGAGACTGGGTATGCTTCAACAAATTGATGCGCCATTACGTGATGATGTACGCTTATTGGGTAATCTCTTAGGAGAAACATTAAAAGAACACGCGGGCCAAGATTTGTTTAATCAGATTGAACAAATTCGTGCACTGTCTAAAGGTGCGCGTGATGGACAAGTTGAAGCTGAAAAACAATTGGAACAGTTGTTCCTGAGCTTGGAAGATCATGAGATTTTGCCGCTGACCCGTGCATTTTCACATTTTCTAAACTTCGCCAATATCGCCGAACAATATCATGTGGTGCGTAGTCGCCGTCAGGCTGAATCAGATCCTGCCCTTCCGTCTCCGAACGTATTAGAACCCTTATTTGAAAAATTTAAAGCCAAAGAGATCAGTGCCGCAGACTTGTATCAACAACTGTGTGAGCTGAATATCGAATTGGTACTGACCGCGCATCCGACCGAAGTCAGTCGCCGCACCTTGATCCAAAAATATGACGGCATCAATGACTGCCTGTCGCAGTTTGATCAACAAAAACTGACCCCAAAGCAGCGTCAGAAATTGCTCCAAGAGATGAAGCAACTGATCAGCTCTGCCTGGCAGACCGATGAGATCCGTCAAAATCGTCCAACGCCGATCGATGAAGCCAAATGGGGTTTCACCACGATTGAGCAAACCTTATGGCATGCGGTACCACAGTTTATTCGTAGCCTCGATGAGCTATCACAGCAGCATTGCGAACAAGCCCTGCCGCTCGATATCGCCCCGATCCGCTTTGCCTCATGGATGGGCGGCGACCGCGATGGCAACCCGAACGTCACCCATAACATCACCCAAGAAGTGTTGTGGTTGTCACGTTGGAAAGCCACCGACTTATATCTCCGCGATATCGAAGATCTACGTTGGGAACTGTCGGTACAGACCTGCTCGGATGAACTACAACAAGCGCTCGGTGCAGAACATGCTGAACCTTATCGTGAATATCTACGCAGCACCCGTCAGCACCTAAAACTGACCCGTGACTGGTTGACCCATCAACTGCAAGGTCAGATCTCGGATATCGATCCGGCACAGATTATTCATCACAAAGATCAACTCTTGGCACCGCTGTTGCTATGCTACCGTTCCTTGATCGACTGCCATTTACCTGAAATCGCCAATGGGCGTCTGTTGGACTTTATCTATCGCGTCAACTGTTTCGGTATCGAACTACTCAAATTGGATATTCGCCAAGAGTCCGGCCGTCACCGTCAAGCGGTTGCTGGGATCACTGAATACTTGGGTCTGGGTAACTTTGAAACTTGGACTGAGTCTGCGAAACAGAACTTCCTGCTCCAAGAACTACAGAACAAGCGTCCTTTACTGCCTAAACATATTCATGCCAGTGCCGACAGCTTGATTAAGCATCCCGATGTGCAAGAAGTCTTTGCCACCATGCATACCTTGGCGGCACAGCCACAGTCTGCTTTGGGTGCTTACATCATTTCCATGGCGGAACATCCAAGTGATGTGTTGTCGGTGTTGCTGCTGCAAAAAGAAGCTGGCATCGAGCATCCATTACGTGTCGTGCCTTTGTTTGAGACCTTAAAAGATCTCGAAGGTGCCTCGGACACCATGAACACCCTGTTCAGCATGCACTGGTATAAACAGCATATCCAAGCCAAACATGAAGTCATGATCGGCTATTCGGACTCAGCCAAAGATGCCGGCTTTATGTCCGCCAACTGGGCGCAGTATCGTGCCCAAGAGCAACTGACGGCAACAGCCAAAGATCATGGGGTTAAATTGACCCTGTTCCACGGTCGTGGTGGTTCAATCAGCCGTGGCGGTGCGCCAACCCAGCAAGCCTTGTTCTCTCAACCACCAGGTTCAATTTCCGGTTCGATCCGCGTGACTGAACAGGGTGAGATGATCCGCTTTAAGTTTGGTTTGGAGCAGATCGCACAGCAGAACCTTGAGATCTATGCTGCGGCGACCCTCGAAGCAACCTTATTGCCGCCGCCAGAACCAAAACAGGCTTGGCGTGATCTGATGGACAAGATGACCGAACACTCGGTACAGGTCTATCGCAAAACCGTGCGTGATAACCCACATTTCGTGCAATACCTGCGTACAGTGACGCCTGAACTTGAATTGCAAATGCTGCCGCTGGGTTCACGTCCGGCGAAACGTAAAGTCAGTGGTGGGATCGAATCGCTACGCGCCATTCCGTGGGTGTTTGCTTGGACTCAAATTCGTTTGATGCTTCCAGCTTGGCTCGGTACCGGCGCTGCGATCAACCAAATCATTGAACAAGGTGAAGCTTCGACCGTTGCAGAGATGTTGGCTGAATGGCCGTATTTCCAAACCTTGATCGATATGTTGGAGATGGTTTTATCCAAATCCGATCGTCATATCGCGCTGTACTATGAGGCACATCTCACCAACGATGAGGATCTCAAAGCACTGGGGATTGAACTACGTCAACGTCTCCAAGATGCAGTACAAAGCTTATTGGCGATCAAAGGTGAATCCAAACTGCTCAGCTCGAATGAAGTCTTGGATCAGGCCATGAAAGTACGTAAACCGTATCTGTTGCCACTGCATTTACTGCAAGCAGAATTGATGAAACGTCGTCGTGACTATCTGTCTCAGCATCAAACTGAACACAGCCCAGTCGATCATGCGTTAATGGTCAGCATCGCCGGTATTGCAGCAGGTTTACGTAATACAGGTTAATTGTTTAGCTACACTGTTTAGGCACGGTCCAGTACTGTGCCTAAACTGTTTTTAGCACTATTTTTTTTGAAGTTTTTTTTCTGTATTTTCTCCGCAGCCAATCTATTGCATTTTTACTGGCTATAAATTTAATCACCTGATTTAGAATAATAACTTGCTCAAACTATTTTACTTATTGATAAAAAACTCGTAGAAATCATCTGCTTAATTTTTATCATAAAAGATTCCAATCTATTATATTTTTTTCAAAGCGGAGTATCATGTGCGCAGTTTAGTTTTAGAGCGCTCAATTTATGTCCAGCTGGTTTCCAAAATGGCGGCCTTATCAAGGCGATATTCATCGCCAAGCGGTCGGTACTAACGAATATCTACCACCTGCACAAAGTGCGGTATTGGGGGTGCAACACGCGTTCGCTATGTTTGGCGCGACGGTGTTGGCACCCTTTTTAATGGGCTTCGATGCCAATCTTGCGATCCTGATGTCTGGGATCTGTACCATTCTATTTTTCATCATGACGGCGGGTCGGGTGCCGAGTTACCTCGGATCGAGCTTTGCCTTTATTGGTGTGGTCATCGCCGCCACTGGCTATGCTGCCTCTGGCACTGGCGCACCCAACCTCAACTTGGCGGTCGCGGCCGGCGGGATCATGGCCTGCGGTGTGCTCTATGCGCTGTTTGGGTTTATGGTCATGGCCACCGGCACCAAATGGATTGAGAAACTGATGCCGCCTGTGGTTACTGGCGCCGTGGTGATGATCATCGGTCTAAACCTTGCCCCGGTCACAGTCAAAGGCGTGTTGGGCAATGACTTCAATATGTGGATGTCATTGGTCACCGTAATGTGCATGGGCAGTATCGCGGTGTTTACCAGCGGCTTGATGCAACGACTGCTGCTGTTGATCGGCCTGTTGTTGGCCTATTTGATTTACTTCATCGTCTCCAACGTGATGGGCTTTGGTACACCGATTAACTTTGGCCCGATCCAACATGCGGCATGGTTTGGTATTCCAACCTTCCATTCACCGGTCTTTGATCCCAATGCCATGTTGATCATCGCGCCGATTGCACTGATCTTGGTGGCTGAAAACCTCGGTCATATCAAAGCCGTGAGTGCTATGACTGGTGAAAACCTTGATCCGCATATCGGTAAAGCCTTTGTGGCAGATGGCATCGCAACCACCCTCTCTGGCGGTGTTGGTGCGCCGGGTATGACCACTTATGGTGAGAACATCGGGGTCATGGCTGTGACTCGGGTTTACTCCACCATCGTGTTTGTGATCGCCGGTGTATTTGCGATCTTCTTGGGGCTATCGCCGAAGTTTGGTGCCATTATTCACACCATCCCCTCTGCGATCCTGACCGGTGCGTCGATCGTGGTGTTTGGTTTGATCACCATTGC
>JASLJB010000011.1 GCA_030152605.1 Acinetobacter sp.
GGCGATATCGCAACTCGCACAGCGACTCAACTTTGAGGGTTTTGATTATCAGAATAGTCATCAGATCTTTCTCGAACATGCACGACTGTCGCGTGAGCAAAATGCGCCACTCAGCCAACGTGGGCAGACGCCCCATTTTCGTTATTTCAATCTAACTGGTCTTTGTGATCTGAGTGCTCAAGAATACCAACAGCTACAACCGATCCAGTGGCCGGTCTGGGACAAAGATCAAGCCCCAGATCAGGCAGCGCGTTTGTTTCAACAGGGACAGCTTCAGCAGGGGCTATTTAGCCATGCCGATGCTAAAGCGCGCTTTATCGCCACTCAAGCGCAAGATCCGCGTCATGCCTGCTCGGCGGATTATCCACTGATCTTAAATACCGGTCGCAACCGAGATCAGTGGCATAGCATGACCCGCACTGGTTGGGTGGCACAGCTTAGCACTCATCGTGCCGAACCTGCTTGTGAGCTTCATCCTCAGGATGCCTTAAAGTACGGGGTTAAAGCCGGTGAGCTGTTACAGCTACAGTCGGCTTGGGGCAGTTGTGTATTGCGCGTTGCACTGCAAGAGGGGGTACGCCGTGGACAGGTCTTTGCAGCGATTCATTGGAGTGAGCAATTTGCCTCGGATGCGCGGGTGGGCAAAGTGGTCAATCCTGTGGTCGATCCGATTTCGGCAGAACCTGAGTTTAAACATACTCCTGTGTCGATTCGGCCATTTCACAGTACATGGCAGGGGGTGTTATATCTGCATCCCGCGCAGCAACATCTGCTACAAGGCTTCATCGATCAAAGCGTGTATTGGGTCAAGGTGGTGCATCCACATGCGCTGCGTTTTGAGTTGGCAGGGCGTCAGCCGCTGTCTACGCTGCCTGATGTTTTGCAGCAGGCGTTGAATTTTCAAGCGGATGAATATGAATGCTTGGCCTTAGATGATCCAAGTGTTGGGCTTTATCATCGTGTGATCCTCGCGCAAGGACGGGTGATTGCCAGTCTATATATTGCAGCTGCGGGGTTATTGCCTGATCGGGATTGGGCAGCACAATTGTTTAAGCGCCAACGTTTAAGTGCCATGCATCGAAAATCGTTACTGGCTGGACAGCCTCTTGCTGCACAAGACTTAGAGGGGGCGTTGGTGTGTAGCTGTTTTAAAGTGGGGCAAAAACGGCTGATCGAGACGATCCAAACCCAACAGCTCACAGATGAAAAACAAGTCACCGCTTGTTTGAAAGCAGGGGGAAATTGTGGTTCGTGTTTACCTGAGATTCGGGCTTTGCTTAAACGCTGTCAAAACGCGTGAGCTATACAACAGCTGCTGTGATGGGATTGAAGAAAAGAGCAAGCGGAAAATTAAGCGGAAAATCAACAGAAAGTGAAGCCTGGCTTTAAGCTTTGCGCCACATCCAGATCAACACGCAGATCATCGACAAGATCAGTGCGCAGACCAACCATAGATGTTGGATTTTCCAGATAATAATCCCGGCTGCGATCGACATACTGATGGTGGAGAGGATTTTTGCGCTGCGTGGAATACGGCGATGTTGTTGCCATTCACGTAGCACAGGGCCGATAAAGCGATTTTGCATAAACCAACGATGCAGTTTGGGTGAACCTTTGGCGGCAAAAAATGAGGCCAACATCAAGAAATCAAACGGCGGTAGGCCAGGGATAAACAGCCCGATGCAGGCGATGATGATACAGAGCCAAGCCAGAACAATATACACGCAGCGTAGCCAAAATGATTTGGCCAGTTTACTCTCATCCACGGCGGCGAGAGGAGCGACTTTGGGATCTGAAAACTGAGGGTGATCAGACCGTTGTATATTGTCCATCTGGGCTAGAACTCCAAAAGACTTATTTGAGTTGATCAACGTTGATCAATAACTCACCAAAATAGTTAAATGCATCTAAAGCACCTTGAACCACTTGGTCTTGTTGTTCTTTATTAAACTGCGCCTCATCGAGTGCTTGAACAAAACGTTTCCAGACTTTGGCACGACCTTCAGGGTAGGCGGCTAGATTACGCGCGCCATTTTCAGCACTTAGGCCGAGGTGTTTTTGTGCTTCTTTAAACAAGAACGCAGCGCCGAGCGTTGAGCCTTCAGACACATAGATCCAACCCAATGCCGCAGGAAAAGTCACCTGTTCACTGACCAATGCTTGACCTTGGGCTTGAACACCGAGGTCTTGTAGATCGAGTTTGGCTTGTTCAGAGCGACCGCGAATATCCAAGTCCGGGATATGATCCGCAACTTGATCTTTTTCAAATAAATGTTCGATTTCAAGTTGGAAATAATATTGCGACAAGGTGAATTGCGCATATTTTTCACGGCTTGAAAATACATCAGCTTGGCCCATTAACTGGTGCATACGCTCATGTTCTGCGGCGGTTTCTGTTTTTAAACGCAATGCTAAACTGCTTAGCGCTGCACCGTCTTGCGAATCTGCTACAGGGGAAATCGCTTGGTTCATGGTTATCTCACTTTAAAATCAGTGTTCTTACAAAAAAAGGTGTCTATGAGATATGACGAATAGCTCAGCTTAAAAACGCAATCACTCAGCCTGATCGACATCTTATTCATCCGTGATGAGTTCCAGCCAAAGGTATTCTAATCATAAAAAAACTTTTTGATACGCGTGCTTTGCAAAAATAGTAATACTAATGATAATTATTATCAAATGTTTTGGGTGCAGATTAAAGCCGGCTGGCCATTTATTTTGAGTTCAATCTTGACCGTGTGGTTGAATTTTCGGCAGTTCAATTGAAGCATCGCGGCATATTACTCAGCCGATGTCGGGATTTTTCTAGATGCGCCCAAAGCATGCGGCGTGCAAGCGCTGAATAAAATCTGTATGGCTCATTATTTAATTGTAATTTGAGCTGTGTGATGCCAGCCAAGGCTTAGCTGTATATGGACCGCATGGTCAATTACATCATAATCAAGTTTAAAAACTTTCAATCCTCAAAATGAGGCATTCCTGAATCAAGCCGAATCGTATTTAAATCCGGCTGAGTTAATTTTAAACACCAAGCCTTGTAAATCGAATTTTTCAGTTACAAAAAGATTCAATTTAACTTGTGTTAATCTTGGGTTGATACTGCTTAGGGTCTGTTGACATTTCATCTATGCTTGCGGCAGTTGCTATTTTTTAGGCGATACAAGGCATGGATTAAAAAATTTAGTCATTCTAAATGATTGATCCATAACGCAGTAGCGACAAAAAATAGCCTGCCCCGAAGGGTTATCGCTAAAACTGCCTTATACATCGTTAAAAACCTTGGGATTGGAATAACCAGTGCCAGCGGTTTTTGCCTTGTCTAATACAGTTTTAGCAGATAACGCAATCTATTTATGAAGTGTCAACAGACCCTAGGCAGGGTATTTAAAATATTCAGCGCTGAAATATAAACAGATCCTTGCTGAGATTATGCACAGGCTTAGCGTTAATCACCGCTTTAAATCTGAAAATTTAGGCTGTGATCTCAATCAATTTTAAAAATTATAATTAAATAAAGTTTGCATTAAGTGGTGCATGGGCGTATAAAGCTAACTTGTTGATGCGGGATGGAGCAGTCTGGTAGCTCGTCGGGCTCATAACCCGAAGGTCGTTGGTTCAAATCCAGCTCCCGCTACCAATATTAAATACCCAGTTTATAGCCTAATTTACACAAATTAGGCTTTTTTTACTGGGCAGATATTGGTGAATATGTGAAATGAATAGAATATAAAGCCTGGTTCTGTTATAATCCCTGCAACAATAAAACTTATATGAATATAGTCTCTCTCTTTAAATGAAATTTTTAATGCAATAAAAATTATTTCTAATCTGAGCTGTCAAAGTTGTATTTGTTATCTTTAAATTCCAATGATGGAATTTATATTGACTTTAAAATTGGTGTAAATGTTGAATAAATTTGAAAATATAATCGCAAAATCTGTAAATGGTAGTGAAATAATTGTTTCTTTGATCCCATCACAAAAAATGCAAAATACTCGTGACGGTTCTAAACTGGTTGAAGTGGGTAAAAAAGTATTACTTGAATGTGGTCTAGAGATCGATCTAAACCTTGATGGCCGTAGCTTTTTTACTGGCGTGAATGAAATGTTTAGATTGACACAGCGCGTGAACTAAAACACAAGTTTCACTGAATGATCATTATGATCCCCAAAATGTAAAAACCGCAATGTTGCGGTTTTTTGCATTTTAACTGAAGCATTTTTAGCGCGATTTAATTCAGGCTTATTCATGATTGCTTGTTAATAACTGGCAGTTAATGACTGGCTATTAATCATTGAGCGTGTTAATGGGGTGAAGAAGGAAGATGCGGCGGCTGCATGCGTTTAGAAAGATAAACAAATAAGCAAATCCCAACAAGTAATACAAATGAGGCGCTAAATCGACTCAAGTTAAGTCCGCCGTGATCGAGGGGTTTATCCAAGAAGTCGCCAACCACTGCACCCAAAGGACGCGTGAGTACAAAGGCACACCAGAATAACAAAGTCTGTGAGACTCGGCCCCAATAGTGCAAGGCCAAAGTCAGCAAGATTAAAGCACTAAATAGTGCCATACCGCCGAGATAACCCAACCCTGCTGTATCCGCTGACCAGTCTCCGAGTGCAGTACCGAGTGTTTGTGAAAATGTGATGGTGAGCCAATAAAATATTTCAACACGGGGTGTGTTGACACTATATGGTGAGATTGAGCCCTCTGACTTATACCAGAGCAGTAATGCACCCAAGACCAAAGCCAATAATAGACTGCTACCGCCGACATAACCGATCCCGAGTGAGCGATCGACAAAATCCGCGAGCGTGGTGCCGACTGTGGTACTGGCAATAATGGTGGCCCAATATAATGCAGGTTTGTAGGTTTTACTGCCGATCTGTAGTATCAGAAACAGGATAAAGATCACGGCAAAGATCAGGGTACTGATCAAATAGCCTAAATTCATCGACATGGATAGGGCATCACCGGCAGTTTCACCAAAGGTGGTGGCGAGGATCTTGGTGACCCAGAATAATGCGGTGACGGCAGGGACTTTAATCAGATTTTGTTGTAATGCTTGGTTCATGCGCTGCGGGTCCAATAAGGTTTGGATTGATTTGAATCCCGCCAGCTTAAAATTTAATTAATTTATCCCTGAATATCGTGTTGTATATACATAAGGTTTTGAAGTTGCGATATTTATGCTTGAGCAGCGCAGATATTTAAATCGGAGCCTGTATTAAACCCTCGCTGGTGAATGCACGAACAGACACAGCTTAAATTAAGTGCGGTAGATGTTACGCCCTCATCGCTGATGAGTAGTCTCAATTTCATGCATGACCAAGGCTTTTATTTTGGTGGCTTTTTCAAAGTGATCGAGTTGATGTTGTTGAATCCACCAGCTTGCTGCTTGCATCAATAATTCAGGATCATCATTTTTATTAGCAAAGAATGCATAAAAGGACAGGCCGACATTGGGACCTTTTTTCTGGATTTTGTCATCACAGACCTGAATGATTTTCTGTTGTAAGGCATGCTGCATATGAAGAAACCTGATTTAAAAAGTGAGCAATGCATTGTATCGAAATGAACTGGATTTGAGGTTGGGGATGGTTTAAAAAACTGGCTTTCAGTCAAAAATAAAAATAATCATGAAAGGTCATCCGCTTGATCCACGTTTATTGGGCTTTGCCCGCGAAATGCGTCATCAACCGACTTCTCCAGAAGCATTCATGTGGAACGTTTTAAGAAATCGACGTTTTGCCAATCTTAAGTTTAGACGGCAGCAAGTGATTGAGCCTTATATTGTGGATTTTTACTGTGCTCAAATTGGTTTGGTGGTCGAGATTGATGGTTTGCAACACAGCACCGCAAAAGCACTGGCCTATGATGCGCGAAGAACTGAGTATCTAAATACACAAGGATTAGAGGTGGTACGCTATCAAAACCATGATGTGATCCGACAACCGGAGATGGTGCTGGCACATTTGTGGGAGTTGGTGCAAAAGCAACCTCATCCCAACCTTCTCCTTAAAAAGGAGAAGGCTTTATACACTTTAGCTCCTTCTCCCTTTGGGAGAAGGTTGGGATGAGGGCATAAGACGCAGTCTTACAACGCTGCAATCTGATCCATGCTCTGCTGGATCTTGCCGAGTTGTTCAGCGAATTCAGCCAATTTGACTTTTTCACCTTCAACCACCGCAGCAGGGGCTTTGCTGACAAAGCCTTCATTGGCGAGTTTGTTGGCGATTTGATCATGTTGCTTTTGGACTTTATCCAAGTCTTTTTGTAGACGACCGAGCTCAGCTTTCGGATCGATCAAGCCTTTCATCGGTACATACACAGAAGCATGACCAATCACGGATGATGATGACAATGGTGGCTCTTGCTCTTTGCTCAAGAACTGAATGCTTTCGACTTTGGCCAAGGCTTTGAACAATGGCTCGATGCGTGAGATTTGTGTGGCTTCAGCCTCAGTCACATTTTGCAGTAAGACGGGGAGCAGGCGTGCATTGCCCAAGCCCATTTCACCACGGATGTTACGTACTGCACCGATCAAACCTTGTAGCCATTGCATATCGGCTTCGGCTTGTGGGTTGATCTTGTCAGCTTCTGGTACTGGATACGCCGCAGTCATGATGGTGTCGCCGCTCATGCCTAACATTGGCGCGAGGGTTTGCCAAATTTCTTCGGTCAAG
>JASLJB010000027.1 GCA_030152605.1 Acinetobacter sp.
AATGCAAACAATACGATACCGACCACTAAACCGGCTAAAGCAATACCCACAGCGGTATATTCAGCTGCATGTACACCTGCTTCAAGCGCTTCTGGAATATGGAACACGGGGATTTTTGCACTGGTCAATAATTTTTCAACAGGCGCTTTCAATACATAAGCGATACCGGTTGAAAGAACCGCCAAGATCGCCAACGGTGCCCAATACGTTGCACCTTTGATCGCGTGATACGGCGTTTTCTCTGCGCCAAAGAACACCACCCAGATTAAACGGAAGGTATAAATTGAAGTCAGGAATGCCCCTGCTACACCCACCCAGTACAGCGAACCGTACATTGGGATGCTTTGACCTTGTGCCCATACCGCGCCCAAGATGGCATCTTTGGAGAAGAAGCCAATCGTCACAAATGGAATCGCTGCTAGTGCACCACCACCGATGGCAAAACAAGCAAAGAGGAATTTGTTTTTGTAGAACAGACCGCCCATCTTGAAGATGTTTTGTTCGTGATGATAAGCCAAGATGACCGCACCAGAAGACAAGAACAATAACGCCTTAAAGAACGCATGCGCGAGCATGTGGAATAAGCCGGCTTGATACGCCTCAGCACCCACCGCCATAAACATATAACCGAGCTGACTCATGGTTGAGTAAGCCAAGATACGTTTGATGTCGGTTTGTACCAATGCTGCAAAACCTGCCACCAACAACGTCACCGCACCAGTAATCGAAATGAACCGAAGAACTTCGGGTGCCATTTCAAATACAGTAAACATACGGCTGGTCAAGTAGATCCCTGCTGTCACCATGGTCGCGGCGTGAATCAATGCAGAGACCGGTGTCGGACCCGCCATCGCATCAGCCAACCATGTTTGTAATGGGATTTGTGCAGATTTACCCGCAGCACCCAAGAACAACATCAGTGCAGTCCAGATCGTCAATGATGAACTCAATGTCATCACGCTTGACGCATTGTCGACGATAAAGGCGATATTCAAGGTACCAAACTGTTGGAACAACAAGAATAAAGCGATCAAGAGAAATACGTCACCAACACGGGTCACTGTAAACGCTTTGATCGCAGCCATACCATTGGCTGGATTTTGGTAGTAATAACCAATCAGCAAGTAAGAGCAAAGGCCCACACCTTCCCAACCGAGGAACAATAACGCCAAGTTATCGGCCAAGACCAAGATCAACATGCTCGCAACGAACAAGTTGAAATAAGAGAAGAAGCGTGCGAAATCCTCTTCACCGCGCATATACCATGCGGCGAAGATATGGATCAGGAAGCCTACGCCAGTGACCATGCCCATCATCAATAATGATAGACCGTCAAGCTGTAGACTAAAGCCAGGTTCAAAACCACCCACGCTAAACCAAGTCCAAACATGGACGATTTCAACGGTGGCATTGCTGTTGATAAAGTTTAAGCCAGCGAATAGAGCTGCAAGCGCTGATAAGCCGACTGACCCCACCCCAATAATTGCAGCAACAGTTTCCGGAAGCTTATTGCGACCAGCTGCAAGGAGTACAAAACCGATGAGGGGTAAAAAGATAGTTAAAACTAATAAACTCATCCGCGCATCTCACTAGCAGCATCCACATCCAGATGATGGAAGCGATGATAAAACTGAAGTACGATCGCAAGACCGATACATGCCTCTGCAGCGGCCAAGGTCAAAATCAAGATAAACATAATCTGACCATCAGGCTGTGCCCACGCACTTCCTGCAATCACGAATGCCAATGCCGCAGCATTCATCATGATTTCGAGGCTCATTAACATAAATAGTAGATTGCGTCGCACCATCACACCGTAAAAACCCAGTGCAAAAAGAATGGTGGCAACGATTAAACCGTGTTCTAAAGGAATATTACCCATTACTGTTTTTCCTCTTCTGCACCAGGTTCACGCTTGCCCAAGTGGAAGGCGGCAACCAGTGCTGCAAGTAAGATCATGGCAGCAACTTCAACCAATAATAAATATTGAGTAAATAACGCCTGACCGACTGCTTTAGGTCCGATCACTTCAACACCCATCATGGCACCTGGCACGGTGTGTTCAGATGACAACATCCACACCAACGCCAGACCCAAGAGGAAGCTCATCAGTGCAGGATAAGCCCATGCATCTGAACGTAGCCATTTGCGCTCTTGGTCAACCGTCTGCTGACCTAAGTTCAGCATCATCACCACAAACACAAACAACACCATAATGGCACCGCAATACACGATCACTTCAAGTGCCGCAGCAAACGGTGCGCCGAGGGTCAGGAACATCCCTGCCACAGCCAATAGAGAAATAATTAAACTGAGTAAAGCATGTACGGGGTTCGCATTGGTGACAACACGAATAGTCGAAACAATGGCCACAAGTGCCATCACATAAAATGGCCACATCATGGTAATAAGCTCCGTACATCAACAGGTGCACTTTCTTTCTGTGCTTGACCTTTGCCTTTGCCTTCAACTGCCATACCGGCAACGCGGTAGAAGTTGTAGTCTGGGTATTTACCCGGGCCTGAGATAAGTAAGTTCTCTTTCTCGTAGACCAAGTCCTGACGCACATACTCACCCAATTCAAAATCAGGTGTCATTTGAATCGCAGTGGTTGGGCAGGCTTCTTCACACATACCGCAGAAAATACAACGTGAGAAGTTGATCCGGAAAAACTCTGGATACCAACGACCGTCTTCTTTTTCTGCTTTCTGTAATGAAATACAGCCGACTGGACAGGCAACCGCACACAGGTTACAAGCAACACAGCGCTCTTCGCCATCAGGGTCACGTGTCAACACAATCCGACCACGGTAACGTGGTGGCACTGGCACTGGCACTTCAGGATATAAAATCGTGTCACGTTTACGCGTCACGTGGGAAAAGACCATCCACAAACTGCGAACGATAGACCCGAATCCAGCTAGAATTTTATACATGGTGTACTCCTTGCTGTCCTAGGCCGCTTGATTCAAAAGAATCACAGCACCTGTTACCAAAAGGTTAACGAGTGCCAGTGGCAAACATACTTTCCAACCAAAGTTCATGACTTGGTCATACCGAGGGCGCATTAAAGAACCACGCGCTAAGATAAACATCATTACAAAAAACAGGGTTTTGACGATGAACCAAAACGCAGGTGGGATAAAGCTAATTTCAAGGTTAAACGGCGCTAACCAACCACCAAAGAACAAGGTCACGATCAATGAAGAGATCAAGACGATGTTGACGTATTCAGCAACGAAGAACATGCCCCATTTCATCCCGCCGTACTCGACGTGATAACCTTCAGCCAATTCTTGCTCAGCTTCAGGTTGGTCAAATGGATGACGATGCGTCACCGCAACACCGGCCACCACAAAGATCAAGAAACCCAAGAACTGTGGAATGATGAACCAAACATCACGTTGTGCTTCAACGATATCGCGAAGGTTAAATGAACCTGCGATCGCCACCACACCCATCAACGAAATCCCCAAGAACACTTCATAAGAAATGGTTTGAGCCGCTGAACGTAGACCACCTAAAAGTGCGTATTTGTTATTTGATGACCAACCACCGAATAACACCGCGTATACCGCGATGCCGGCCATGGCCATAAAGAACAACAGACCGATGCTCATGTCCGCCACACCCATGGTTGGGCTGACTGGAATCACCAGGAAGGACAGCACCGCAGTCGCCATCGCGACGGCTGGTGCTAAACGGAAGGTCAATTTATCCGCAAATTTTGGTGTCCAGTCCTCTTTGAACATGATCTTGAGCATGTCGGCGACGATTTGGAACATCCCGCCAGGACCGACACGGTTTGGGCCGTAACGGTCTTGCCAGAGTGCCAACAAGCGACGCTCAATAAAAGACATCAATGCCGCAAATAGCACCACCACCAACAGGATCACAATTGCTTGGATCACCGCATAAGCGACTGGCCAATCTTGCGCCCAAGTGGGTAGCGCACGAATCGTTTCATTCATGATTACGCTCCTACCGCAACGGAAACAGGCTCAGCAAGAGAAATCGTTGCTGCTTGACCAATCGGATAGCCGATATAACCTGTCGGTAAATATTCAATCACTTGAACAGGAAGACTGATGGTGGTTTTGCCAGATTGGATGCTGATGTGCTGACCGTCTTGAACGTTCAAGCGTGCTGCATCTTGTGAACCCATTGCAAAAGCGGCAGTCGGAATACGACTTTCCATGGCCGGTGTCTTGATCGTAAATTCGCCTGAAGCAAAGATATGATGCATCGGCACCAAACGGAAACTGTCTGCGTTGACCACAACAGCGGCTGGACTAACAAAGCTACGTGCAGGACGTTTGGCCAAACGGTCAAACAAACGAATCCCCGCATCGCCGCCTTTGAGGTGACCACCGACTTCATCTTGGTATTTGTTCCAAGACTGTGGTGAGTTCCAACCTGGCGCCCATGCAAATGGTACGAGAGAAGCAGATTTCTGCGAACCCACAAAACCTTCCATTGAGAAGGTTAATGCAGAGTCGTGATCGACCGGTTGCATTGGCTCATGTACAGAAATCTTGGCACGCATCGCAGTACGACCTGAGTAACGACGTGGTTCACGGGCGATTTTCAAGCCATGAACACGGTAACCGGCATCTGGTGCAACATCTTGAATCGCTTCAAGTGCAGGCACTTGACGTACCACAGATTCGATCACGTCATCCAATAGAGTCCACGAGATCGCTTTGCCTTGCACGCCAGTTTCAATAGCATGCAACCAGCGCCAAGATTCTTTGATGGCGTATTCTGGTTTGTAGTAGCTTGGATCGTAAACTTGGTAATAACGCTGTGCACGACCTTCTTGGCTGACCACCGTACCATCGCCTTCAGCAAAGCTGGCTGCAGAAAGGACGATTGAGGCTTTGGCCACAGTCGCTGTCGCAGAATGATCCAGCACGATCACATCTTTGGCTTTGGCAAACGCTGCATCGACTTGATCACTTGGGAGGCGACGATAAAGATCGTTTTCCACCACCACGATCGCATCATAATCTTGCGCAAAGGCTTGTTCTAAGCTTTGACCACCGAACAAGGCCAAGCCCATCGAGTTCACTTCAGGTACAGTCAGGCTTAAGCCCGCATGTTGACCCAAGTTCAATGCCACTTGTGCCGCAGCTTCCATGATCGCTGGATCTTGTAAGCTGGTGCCCGAGATAATTAACGGTTTTTTCGCCGCTTTTAAAGTTTCTGCAATTTGAGCTGCAAAAGCTTTGGCATCATCATCTAGACCATGCACATTTTCGCCGCTCAAAGCTGCTGCAACCGCAAAGCCTAAACGCGCGATATCGTTTGGAGAGGCAACCACTTCACCTATTGCCACATCCGCCAAACGCGTTTGCGTTGCAGCCAAGATGTAGATCGGTGAATTGACGTCCTGACCGATACGTTTGACCGGCTCAGCCAACCACTCTTGAGTACGACGATCCGCAGCCATTTGTTTGGCTTTGTTTTTCGCCGCTTGACGTACAGACAAGGCCATACGTGGCGCAGTTTGGGTCAAGTCTTCACCCAGGATCAACACCGCATCATAGCTTTCGATTTCACGCATGTTCGGGTTATAAATCCCTTCGGTTTGCATGATCGATGCTGCGAGCTCAACTAGGTTTTGCTCTTTTTGCGACATTCCAGTGCTGTAATGGTCTTGGCCAACCAACTCACGTAAAGCAAAGTTTGATTCAAGTGAGGCACGTGGTGAACCAATGCCGAGCACTTTTTTGCCTTGTAATTTGTCAATCACTGTATCGAGTGCTGCATCCACAGACAAAGTGCTGACACTGGTGCCATTTTGTAACTGCGGTTGACGTGGACGATCTGCACGGTTGATATAACCGGTGCCAAAACGACCTTTGTCACACAAGAAGTATTGGTTTACTTCACCGTTGAAACGGTTTTCTACGCGACGTAGTTCACCATAGCGTTCACCCGGAGAGATGTTACACCCTGAAGAACAGCCTTGGCAGACGCTTGGCGCATACTGCATGTCCCATTTACGGTTATAACGTTCTGAGTGAGTTTTGTCGGTGAATACACCTGTCGGACACACTTCAGTCAAGTTACCTGAGAATTCAGACTCTAAAGTGCCTGACTCTGGACGACCAAAGTAAACCCGTGACGCGTTGCCATAAACACCGAAGTCTGTACCGCCGGCATAGTCGTTGTAATAACGAACACAACGGTAGCACGCGATACAACGGTTCATCTCATGCGAGATAAACGAACCGAGTTCTTGGTTGTGATGGGTACGCTTGGTAAAGCGATAGCGACGACGATCGTGCTGCGTCATCACCGTCATATCTTGTAAATGACAGTGCCCACCCTCTTCACAGACTGGACAGTCGTGTGGGTGGTTAGTCATCAAGAATTCAACGATCGAGGCACGAAAATCAACTGCTTCTTTGTCTTCAATCGAAATAAAGGTGTTGTCGCTTGCAGGCGTCATACACGACATGACCAAACGGCCACGGGTATCATCTGCATTGGCGTACTGGGTCACTGCACATTGACGGCAAGAACCCACAGAACCTAAAGACGGATGCCAACAAAAATAGGGGATGTCGATGCCGAGGCTGAGACATGCTTGGAGCAAGTTCTCTGAGCCATTGACTTCATACGATTTTCCATCGACA
>JASLJB010000051.1 GCA_030152605.1 Acinetobacter sp.
AAGGTCATGGCGTCAGCTACCTAAAAATATGGTTCAAATCAACGATCGACTATTTTAGGCAAAAACAGTCGCAACTAACAATCGCTTTTATTGATATTTGTTATGCATAAGAATGAAATGTACTTAATTTATTGATATATCGAGAATTGCGCTCAGACTTGACTTCGCTGTGCCTTGCAAAAACCTCTGTATAGAAACGATTAAAAACATAGACTTAAGTTGGAGATGATTTTTGAATTTTTGAGTCAATTCGGCAAGTTTAGCCGGATCAGCAACTTGATGCGCTGGTTTTAAGCATCTAGTGTGGTTGGCGGTTTTTTAATCTTCATGTGAAGCTTGCTGTATCACCCAATCTGCGATGCGATTAAACCCAATGGTCAAATTGATGCATCAGGCTGAATGGGTGAGCATGCAGACACATCAAAGGTGTTGCATTCGCGGAGGAACACAACACCTTTGTGAGTGCTGAACAGGCCTTGGGTCTAGAGCATTAAGACATGGCTTTTTTTAGCGCATAGAGCTGATCAAGTGCCTGACGTGGTGTGAGATTGTCCAGATCAAGTTCAGCCAGCGCGTCGAGCACCGGTGAGGCCTTTTCCACCTCGATCACGATCTGTTCAGGTTCAACGTCTTCAGATACTGGCGCAAACAAGTCATTTTGCACATTGTTGCGACTCAGCTGATGCTGTTGTTGATTTTCTAAAATTTTCAAACGCTTCTGTGCTTCTTTAATCACGCTATTCGGGATACCGGCTAACTTGGCGACCTGTAAACCATGACTCTGACTGGCGGGGCCATGTTGAACTTTATGCAACAGGATCAAGTTGCCATTCATTTCTTTGGCGGTCACGTGATAGTTATCAATCGCCGGTTCACTGGCAAGTTCGGTCAGCTCAAAATAATGCGTGGCAAATAAACACAGACATTTAATCCGCTTGGTCAGATCCAAGACACAGGCCCAGGCCAGCGACAGACCATCATAAGTACTGGTGCCGCGTCCGACTTCATCCATTAACACCAAGGACTGATTGGTCGCGTGATGCAAAATCTGTGAAGTTTCAGTCATCTCCACCATAAAGGTTGATTTGCCCGAGGAAAGATCATCCGCCGAGCCGATGCGGGTAAAGATACGATCGATCGGACCTAACTTGGCAGATTTGGCCGGCACAAAACTACCGCAATAGGCCATGAGGCTGATCAATGCCGTTTGACGCATATAGGTGGATTTACCGCCCATGTTTGGACCGGTAATGATCGCCATACGGTGATGGAAGTCGAGATGGGTATCGTTCGGGGTATAAGGCGTTTTGATCAGTGACTCAACCACCGGATGACGACCGGCTTGAATATCAATTCCGACTTCAGGGCTAAACTCTGGTCGATTCCACTGATACAAGCGCGCTTGATGCGCGAAGTTACTGACCAAGTCAATCTGTGCGATGGCACTACTCATCATCTGTAGCTGACCAATGTCCTCACGCAATTCATCCAAGATCGCTTCAAACAACATCTTCTCACGCGCGAGAGCACGCGATTCACTCGACAAGACTTTGTCTTCAAAAGTTTTTAGTTCGGGGGTGATGTAGCGTTCAGCATTTTTCAGTGTTTGACGACGAATATAATGCTCAGGGGCTTGTTCAGCTTGGGCACGACTCAGTTCGATATAGTAGCCGCTGACACGGTTATAGCCGATCTTGAGGGTGTTAATACCCGTGGCTTCGCGTTCTTTCAATTCTAGATCAATCAGATACTGACCCGCATGATCGCGAATCTGACGCAACTCATCCAATTGCTCATCAAAGCCTGCGGCGATGACATTCCCATCACGTAATAACACCGGTGGATTTTCAACAATCGCGGCCATCAAGCGCTGATACAGCCCGTGGAAATCGCCCAATTCGGCATTGAGTTGTTGCAGCAGCGATACTGGTTTTTTCGCAGATGGTGCTGCTCCAGCAGTGGCTGCGGTTATGCTTACTTCTGTGGTTTGTAGCAGCGGCTGTAACAACTGACGTAAAGTAGGAATCTGCGCACAGGCTTGACGTAGCAGCACCAAGTCACGTGGACGCGCACTGCCCAAAGCTACACGGCCGAGAACACGTTCTACATCACCGATTTGCTTGAGTTCTTCACGTAGCGGTGCCTCATAAAAACCTTTTAATAGCGCACTAATCGCATCCAAACGCAGATCCAACACTGCGGTATCGCGTAAAGGCTGCATCAAGCTGCGGCTGAGTAGACGACTGCCCATAGCGGTTTCGCAGTGATTGATCAGGCCAAATAAAGAGGTGCCATGCTCAAACAGCGGTTCGATAATTTCCAGATTGCGACGCGTCACTGGATCGAGTGCAATAAAATCCGTGCTTTGTTCCAGTTTGATCGACTGAATATGCGGCAGTGCAGTCTTTTGAGTTTCTTTGGCATAGTGAATCAGGGCAGCGGCAGCGGCTTTGGCCAGTGGGAGATGATCGATCCCGAAGCCAGATAAAGTCGATACACGGAACTGATCGCACAGAGTTTTTTGTGCGTTATTCAGGTTAAAGTCAACGTTGGGACGTTTGGTGATCGGGCAGTCGATATGCTTTTTGATCTGCTCTACTAGGTTTTGATCGATCAAGTCTTCATCAATCAGGATCTCACTTGGCATTAAACGCGCAAGTTCGAGTGCCAATGCTTCGGGTTGATCGCTTTGTTGCTGAACTTTGAAAATCCCGGCACTCAGATCTAACAGCGCAATCCCGATTTGATTTTGCTGGAAACACAAGGCGACTAAGTGCGAGCTTTGATGGGTATTCAGCAGGGCATCATCGGTCAATGTGCCTGGCGTTAAGATCCGCACCACCGCACGTTCTACAGGCCCTTTGCCTGTGACTTCACCAACTTGCTCACAGATGACCACGGTTTCGCCTTGTTTCACCAAACGCGCGAGATAGCCTTCTGCTGCATGATAGGGCACACCGGCCATTGGAATGGGATCGCCATTGCTTTTACCGCGATGAGTGAGGGTAATCCCAAGAATTTTAGCGGCTTTCTGTGCATCTTGAAAAAACAGTTCATAGAAATCACCCATGCGATAAAACATTAAGGCATGTGGATGCTGCATTTTTATTTTTAGGTATTGCTGCATCATCGGGGTGTGGGAGGAGAGATCAGCCGGGAATTC
>JASLJB010000058.1 GCA_030152605.1 Acinetobacter sp.
TCCACCACCGCCACCACAGGCTGTTAATAAAAAGGCGACCCCACCTAGGCTTGATAACTGAAATTTTAGCATGATATTAGAATTCTCTTCGTTGTTAAAAGAAGTTCTACCAAATCATGAAGAATGGTGGCAGAACGAAAGAGGGTTGACAGACTGGTCAAACGAATAGCCAGCACGCACGAAGGCGTCCCCCTCCCGTTCCGCCGCAGAGGGGGCACGAGGGGCTAGGCACTAAAAGAGTGAACTTTTAATGCTCGTTTGAATCGGTCTGTCAAAACCGACTGACAATGTAGGTCAGTAAGGGAATAATAATCTGAAGGAGCGTAGAGGTCAATTTTATCAAAAATATTTTTAGTTCTTCTACTTATCGATTGTATTAAAAAACAGATATATACCATCTAGATGAGTAATCATTTAGATTTTTAGCGTGTTTAAATATTAAAGTACCCCCTTTTGCCTGCTCCCCCAGCAGGCTTCTTTTTATGCTGGAAATCTAAATTCTATAACTTTTCAAACTCATTTCTAGAGGAATAAATATATGTCTCATTTAGTCGAAACGATGGCGTTCGTTGGGGATACACCTTGGCACGGTTTAGGAAATCAACTCACTCAGCATCAGCCGATTGAAGTCTGGGCGCAACAAGCGGGAATGGATTGGAGGATCGAATCCTCTAATGTCAGTTATATGGCAAAAAATGAAAAAGGTCACAACATTATTATACCTTATGAAGAACAACGCGTACTTTATCGTTCAGATACGCATGCACCTTTATCTGTGGTGAGTCAACGCTTTCAGGAAGTTCAACCTCGTGAAATTTTAAACTTTTATAAAGATCTCACTGAACAGTCAGGCTTTGAATTGGAAACGGCAGGTATGCTTAAAGGAGGGAAGAAATTTTGGGCATTGGCAAAAACAGGACAAAGCAGTAGTTTGAAAGGAAAAGATGTCAGCAATGGTTATATTCTCTTGGCAACAGCTTGTGATGGAACACTTGCAACCACAGCGCAATTTACTTCAATTCGCGTGGTATGTAATAACACGCTTGCCATTGCACTC
The DNA here is from genome assembly GCA_030152605.1 of Acinetobacter sp. Lineage (GTDB taxonomy): Bacteria > Pseudomonadota > Gammaproteobacteria > Pseudomonadales > Moraxellaceae > Acinetobacter. Next base: position 1,058 of record JASLJB010000058.1, read on the forward strand.
AAAGGACAAAATTCAAATCAAGGTGTGGTGAAAGTTCCACACAGTACCAAGTTTGATTCAGACAAAGTTAAAGATCAATTGGGTATTTCAATTCGGGCATGGGACGAGCACATGTATGAAATGAAACAGTTGAGTCAGCGCAAAGTGAGTCAGTATGAAGCTGCTGCTTATTTCGATGCAGTTTTTAATAATACCAATATGACGATTGCTGATCAGGAAGATACGATCATTCAATATTATCGCAATGTTGCTGATCAAGCTGAGTTGAATAAAGCAGAGCCAAATGCTAAATCAAAATCTAAAGTCATGGAGATGTTCAATGGTCAAGGTCGAGGTGCAACACTCTCTTCAGCCAAAGATACAGCATATGGTTTGTTATGTTCAATTACTGAATTTTGTGATCATGAGCGCAGAGCGATGAGTAACGATCATCGCTTGGATTCCACTTGGTTTGGTGCAGGGGCATCCTTGAAACAACGTGGTTTAGAGCAAGCCTTACGTTTGATTGCATGATGAACAGTAGTCAAACGGATAAATAAGATCGCTCAATGACTTAATACCGTCTTTTAAAGCACAAACAACTTAAAAAACCCTAGCTGACATCAGTCAGCTAGGGTTTTTTATTTACAACATATTTTATCTAACTTAAACAATGGACGATTAATGATGAACAGATTAAACCCATCCAAATTACCTAATCAACCACCAGTACACATGTCAAAAAAGCTGTTTACCGCTAAACGTTTTGTTGATACTAAAAAACTCAGCCAAGCCGAATGGTTGGAAATTCGTAGAAAAGGTATAGGCAGTAGTGATTGTGCTGCCGCGTGTGGGCTCAATCCCTATATGTCGATGCTGGAACTATGGATGATAAAAACAGGACGAATTCAACAAAATATTGAAGATGAAAGTGAAGGGCATGCTCCGCTATATTGGGGAAAACGTCTAGAACCATTAGTCGCTGAATATTACAGCATGCATACCAACTATAAGGTGCGTCGTATCAATGCGGTACTCCAACATCCTGATCCAGACAAACATTTCATGTTGGCAAACTTAGATTATTCAGTGGTCGGTGATGCAGATGTACAAATTCTCGAATGTAAAACCGCAGGGGAACACGGGGCTAAGTTATGGCGAGATGGTGTGCCTTTATATGTGCTCTGCCAAGTGCAACATCAACTGGCAGTGACAGGCAAGAAAGCAGCGCATATCTGTGTACTGATTTGTGGGCATGAAACCCGAATCTTTAAAGTGACGCGTTCAGAATCAGTGATCCAACACATCATCCATGCCGAAAGACACTTTTGGGAATGTGTGGAAAAAGATACGCCGCCTGATGCTGATGCATCTGAATCAGCAGCCAAAGCCTTACAACAGCTTTATCCTGAGCATGTGCCACTCAGTACCACTGACCTATCCGAAGATGAACAAGCCAATCAACAATTTGAACAATTGATTCAAGCACGCCATCAAATTGAAACTGGTCAAGAGACATTCGATCTGCTGAAACATCAACTACAAGCCAAGATGCAACAGGCTGAACGAGCCACCTTTAAGACAGGTTCAGTG
>JASLJB010000081.1 GCA_030152605.1 Acinetobacter sp.
TGTCCAAACTCAGATGGCTAGGGAAATAATGATACTCAATCTTGAACATACACAAGCGCAACAGCCGACTCAACATCCACCTTTATTACTCATTCATGGTCTATTTGGCAGTATTGGCAATTTAGGCGTGATCGCACGGGCTTTCCAAGAACACTATGATGTGATTCAGGTCGATGTGCGTAATCACGGTCAGTCTGCACATACGGATCAGATGGATTATCAGGCCATGGCACAGGATATCGTGGAGACATTGGATCATTTGGGTATTGAGCACGTCAGTGTGATTGGGCATTCCATGGGCGGCAAGATCGCCATGGCATTTGCTGATCTGGCACCGACGCGGCTTAAACAGTTAGTGGTGTTAGATATGGCACCCTATGCTTATCAAGAAAACCATCACGATGAAATATTTAAAGCATTGTTTGCAGTGAAAGATGCGCATCCTGAATCACGTAAAGACGCCACCACCATAATGCAGCAATACATCAAAGTGCCGATGGTGAATCAGTTTTTACTCAAGTCATTTTACCAAGGACAGTGGCGCTTCAATGTCGATGCCTTATATAACCGCTATGCACAGATCTTGAGTTGGCACGTGATCGCGCCCTGTGATGTTGAAGCATTATTTTTACGCGGCGCCAACTCGGCCTATGTGGCCGAAGCCGCGCAACAACAAGCAGTGATGCAACAATTCCCGCAAGCAACGATTAAAGCCATCGACAACGCTGGCCATTGGTTACATGCCGAACAAGCTCAAGCGGTCATCGATGAAATCAAAGCTTTTTTAAATTAAGGCGTACTTCAAAAAAGCTACATACTAGGACTGTATCAGGTGCAATGCTGCGGTGCATAGTCACATTGATCACAGCGACCAAGCGCTTCACTTTTGCAATGGGTGAAGCGCTTTTTTTATAAATTCGAATCGCGAGTGGCTAGGGGCTGTTGATGGATCACCATTGCTCCGGATTTACCTGTTTGCAACATCAGCAGCACACTACAAATCACTAAGATTGCACCCATAACGGGTAGCAATGAAATATCAATAGCCCCCCATATACCTACATAAATGTAGTAACACTTTTGTGTGTTGTTGAGTATTATTGAATGGGAATAGAATTTGAATGGGATGAATCTAAAAATAAGAGCAATCAGAAAAAGCATCAAATTAGTTTTGAAACTGCATTGCATATTTTCAAAGATCCATTTCTATTGAGTAGACAGGATCGCTTTGAGAGCGGTGAATATCGATGGCAAGCTTTGGGTTTGATTGAGAATCAAATGGTCATTTTGGTGGCGCACACGGCACAATTTGATCAGTTTACTGAAGTTATTCGGATCATCTCTGCACGAAAAGCAACATCACAGGAGAAAAAAGCATATGAGCAAAATCGTTCGTTACAAACATAAGCTCGATGATCTACCAGCGCTTTCTGCATCACAAAAGGCAGAGATAGAGGCATTGCAACATAGTTCAGATGCAGAAATAGATTGTTCGGACATTCCAGAATTAGATGACAAGTTTTGGAAAAATGCGATCCAAAATCCTTTTTATAAACCTGTTAAACAATCAACCACTGTCCGTATCGATGCAGATGTTATGCAATGGCTGAAATCTCAAGGCAAAGGCTATCAGACCCGTATGAATAAAATTCTTCGTGATGCCATGCTCAACGATCTTAAAAATCACACCAAGTTAGACTAGCGTTCTGCTGAAGCACAGCAGAACGCATTTACAGCAATGCAATTAACCTGGATAGGTGCCACGCTCAATTCGTGCCAACAAGATCCGTTCACAGGCCAAGATATAGGCTGCGGTACGTAGTGAACATTTCACCCGCTGCGCTGTATCCCAAATCGCGTGTAAGGCGTCTTGTAATATCCGATCCATACGTTGATTTATTTCTTGTTCTGTCCAGAAATAACTGGCCAAATCTTGCACCCACTCAAAATAACTCACCGTCACACCGCCGGCATTACAGATCACATCGGGCACCAGTAAGATATTGCGTCGCGCCAAAATCTCATCGGCCTTGGTCAAGGTTGGACCATTGGCACCTTCTAAGATCAAGCGTGCCTGAATTTTTTCCGCGACGGCTTCATTGATCACGCCCTCAAGTGCCGCAGGGATAAAGATCTCGGCCTCCACATCCCAGAACTTTGCAGCTTGGATTTGGTCGGACACGGCATAGCCTTCGATCTTGCCATGCAGTTTTTGATAGTCCATCAATGCCTGAACATCGATACCCGCAGACTGGTATAGAGTGGCACTATGGTCTTGAACACACACGACTTTTGCGCCATCCGCAGCAAATAATAGCGCGGCTTCTCCACCCACATTACCAAAGCCCTGTACACAGACTTTGGCGCTGGCGATATCGAGATTGATTTTTTTGCAGGCTTCAACGCCAGTAATATATACCCCGCGGCCTGTGGCACGTGAACGTCCCAATGAACCGCCCAAATGCACCGGTTTACCGGTGACTACGCCAGTCACGGTATTGCCGGCATTCATCGAGTAAGTGTCCATGATCCACGCCATGACTTGTGGGTTGGTTCCCACATCGGGGGCGGGAATGTCTTTTTGTGGGCCGATCATCATGTTGATTTCAGAGGCATAACGACGGGTAAGCCGTTCCAGTTCTTTTTGTGAGAGTCGTTGTGGATCAACGCGCACACCACCTTTGGCGCCGCCAAAGGGCAGATTGACTGCGGCACACTTAATCGTCATCCATGCAGATAAGGCCATGACTTCACTTAAGTTCACATCGGGATGATAACGTAAGCCGCCTTTACCCGGACCGCGCGTCAGACTGTGTTGTACCCGAAAACCTTCAAAGTGTTCAATCGAACCATCGTCCATTTCTACAGGTATATCGACGATTAATGCACGTTTAGGACGACGTAAATGGCCTAAACGTTTACGCACGGCGTCAGTTAAATAGGGTTCGACTTGATCCAGCTGGGCTAAAAAGTTATCCCATGCACTACTATTTTTGTCTACATAACTCAGCGTTTTCATTCTTCAATCCCTTTTCCGCTTCCGCACAGCAAAACCATGAACAACGATAAAATGATAAATATATTGCTCAGCTTTTATCTGATATCAGCTGAGCAGGTTTATGTTGGATTTATATTGGATTACTGGCAGTATTTTATTTGGCTATTTAACTCAAATTGTTTAGTGATCTCGTTTGATTAGATACGTTGATAAAACTAAAAACAATGATTTGAATATAATCATATTTATATAAAAAGGAAGCCTAGAAGATAAGAATTAAAATCCTTGGCTTATTCTATTTTTTCACACGGTATATTCTTAATAAAAACAGCAAAGCCAATAGCAATATAAAGCTAAACGATAAAATTAAAATCGATTCAGACCTAAATGTCTTATATATATTTCAAACCTTGATCCCATCGGTGGTAGCGTAATTGAGCTTGATTTTTACATCATATCTTATTGTATTTAATCGATTTATTCTTGTTGTGTGGCGCAACTCTTATCTTGGTGATGCGAACAGGCACATCTAACAAGTCAAAGTGATTTATTTTAGATTCACTATAATGGGTTTTCTTGGGTGGTGAATTGTGATTCTGTTTAGGGTTGTATTAAACTCTGGGTCTTATATTGAATAGGGTTTAATTTTTAAAACATATCCTACAGAGTTTAATACTGATTGGACTGGATTAGGTAATTGAATGAAGCAATTGAATTAAAGTTTAAGTCATTGTCTATATTCTACTCGAAAGTGTTTTTTGTAAAACCAGCTGAGTAAAATCATGCTGAGCTAAACCTTACTCAGAACAGTCATGCGCTGCTGGCATGCCCAGTGCATCTTGAATCCATTGCAGCATGGCCAAAATCTTTGGGCTTTGTGACATGGCGCTGGGGTAGACCATGTAATAACAGCGCTGGGTATTGAGGTGATAGGGCCAAGCCAGAATCAGCGATCCTTGTTCGAGTTCACGTTGCACAAAAAATTTAGGCACGATCGCGATTCCGGCTTGGATGATGGCGGCCTGAACACAGGCGGTAAAAGTATCAAAGCGCGGGCCAATGTAGCTCCGATCATGCTGAAATTCTTGGGCTTGGAAATAAGTTTCCCAAGCACGCGGGCGGGCACGGGATTGAATCAAGGTATAGGCTTTAAAATCCTCAAGTTGTAGTAACGGAAGTCCGCGCAGGGCCGGCGAACACACCGCAATACATTCTTCTTCAAACAACTTAACGCTGGTCATATTACGCCAAATACCATCGCCATATAAAAATGCTAAATCAGTCCGGGAAATGTCCAGATCCGCAGAACTAAACTGTTCTTGGATGTCGAGGCTGATCTGCGGATATAAGGCATTGAAGCCTTGCAACAGGGGAATCAGCCAACGTGAACATAGGGTCGGGTGCGAAACAATATTTAAGTTTTCTGCTTGGTTACGGTGCGCGAGCACCTTGAGCACGGCGCTTTCGATATGGTTGAGGATACTCTGGCTCTGTTCAAGAAAAAGCTTGCCGATCGGTGTCAGTTGTAGGCCCTGTATGCTGCGTTCAAACAACTGCACCTTTAAAATTTCTTCTAAATGCGCCACTTGTTTACTGATCGCACTCTGGGTCATGTGCAGTGCCTGCGCCGCTTGGGTAAAACTCTGATAGCGCGCCGAAGCTTCAAAGCAACGTAATGAGGTGATCGATGGATATTCTTTAATTTTAAGTTTCTGCATCGGATTGATCTTCTTTGAATGCTGTCCTTTTCAGCATTCATCATAACCAAAGCCAATTTAAAATCCAGAATCCAAATTTCAGCGATTTCAAATGCCGTGCTCAACCTTAGTCAGCAGCAGAAACAATTCAACCCGTCGGCGACATGCTTTTAATTTGCATTCAGGCTGTTGAGGTGTGTGACTGCTTGATTTTCTCAGGCTGAGTTGTAGCCTTATGGTATGTGTAAAATATTGATCATTATTTGAGCTTGGTTATTTTTTAATATTAATATTCAATTACTTGTCTTTGAAATTTATCCACAAATGGTGCGGATAAAGCTTGGGATAAACGCCAGTGAAGCCAATACGCTTAAGTTGTTTTACACTGAATCAAATCGCAAACGCGAGCACTCAGATCTGGTTTAAAAAAAAAGTTCATAGCAGGCGTCTAAATTCCCGATATGAACCAAATTGTGTTTTATTTAAGCTGTTTTATTTGAATAAGCTTGTTATTTTCATGTATTTATCGCATTGCAGCCACATGCTGGTCGACATTGAGCTGTGTCAGACAAGCCTGTAAAGATTTTTGTTGTAAAGTTCGATAAATTTCCATTTCATCATGCACCGCTGTGCCTAAGCACTGCTCAAAAATAGCTTGCGTGGATTCGGTGGCGTAGCTGCTTTGCGCGTCGTCACCCAAGTTGGATTGGAAAATCCCCGCCGCAGACACCGGTAGGAAGTCCTCATAAACGATCGGTTCAATCGCCAAAACTTGTTCATTGATCAGCGTCTCAACTTGCTGCTCAGTCCAGGGTTGTTGTTGGGCTTGCTTGGGTTTTTTCTGCACAAAATAATAAAAATAGGCCAGTTTCTGTGCATGTAACTCAGCATAACTGTCTGGGAATGCTTGAAATTCCTGTTCAAGTATATGCGAATAGGCCGGTGCATTAGATTCATCCGGTGGCGCGCCCAAACGCTGACGTGCTTGCTGCAATAAACGATCATACAGTGCACGTCCTTTGGCGGTCAGTGCCACACCACGCTGCTCGATTTCACCAAAGCGTGCGCTATGTTGACCGGCTTCGATTTGTTCGACGCCGACGAAACTGACATTTTCTTCTAAGGCTTTAAAACTGGTTTGACGCAAAAGGATCGGGCACTCACGTTGCGGTGGCCCCTCGATCACGGCTTTGGGGGTGATGCCACGTGATTGCATGCTTTGCTGCACAGTATCGATATCCAAGGTACGTGGCGTGAGGTGGTTGATATGTGGGCCTTTAAAGGCGACGACATCTGCGATCAGGCGATGTTGTTGATTTAAAGCATCATATAAAGATTTACTCACCGGAGAGTGGGTGTGCCAACGGAAGGTCTCGATCACTTCTTGGATAAATTGCTGTGCATCGCGCTCATCCAAGCCACCTTGTTGTTCAAACTTGCTAGTCAATGCCAAGGCACTTGGGGTAAAGATCTGACGTTTTAGCAGGGTCATCTCAGCCATGCTCCGTAGCTGCGGATCATCGATCAGTTCAAGCCGGAGTAGGGAGGTAAATATTCGAAATGGACATTGTTTCAGTGCATGACGATCGATGGCACGAAAAGCCGTGGCATGTACGGGCACACCCGCAGGCACCAAGTCATAGTAACCCACCGGATACATGCCCATCACCGCAAAGATACGACGTAAATTATTCAGCTCTTCGGCAGTACCGACCCGGATCGCACCATGCCGTTCTTGGGACAGGCGGTGTAGTTCATCGGTGAGTTGTAGTTGTTTTTCCAGCAGTGGACGTTTTTTCAAGGTGGCTCGGTTGACCTCAGCCACCAGTTCGATCAGGTCGCCGTATAGCGGGACTTCATTTTGATACATTTTAGACATTAGGGCCGAAAATTGGCTTCGGATTAAATTACTGCTCATCCATTGGGTCATCTTTTTATTCCTCTATTTTTCTCATCACAGTGTGATCAGTGAGCGATGCACTGATTGAAGGTGATTGGATTTGTGCATACTTTTCATGCAAAACAATAACCAAAATTTAAGATATTGATATCATCAGTTAAGTTGATATCACATTAAAACCGTATGTCCCCACTTCAGCGCTTCAAGCCGTGATGTCACTGTGAGCTTGAATCAAGTTAGCGGCTGAAGTCCGACCATGATTATGATTCAATGGATTGACTATATTTTTTAAGTTGACTTATTGAACATCGTGGCAGTGTGTTTTGGCAAACGAATATAAAGAACAGCGGCATGACTTTTTTTCATTGCATGACGAAAAACACTATTTTTGTGTGATAGTTCTCGTAAACCTATTGGCAATAATTTAATAAATCTATATACTCATGGCACTTTTAGAAGCGGAGACCCTAAGTGGGAAGTTGTTCGAGTTATAGGTGGTTTAATCAACCCGATTTAG
>JASLJB010000200.1 GCA_030152605.1 Acinetobacter sp.
ATTCTAAGTTGTAACAAAAGTTTGGTGTTGACTGTGTTTAAGATCGGCCTGAATTGTAGATCAGTGTTATATGGGCATATCTTGGGTGTGATATAAGCAGTATTTTTTCTTGTTACCTCCAAACTGAGGTGATTTGCAATAAAGTTTTGTGTGTTTGGATTGTTTTTTTAAGGAGATATCAGTATAACAATAGAGTAGCTTATATTCATGCTTATGTAACACTGCATCAATATAATCTAGACTAATTCAATTGAATATTAAAAAAAGCGGATGCAATCACACTCAAAGGAATTGAACGTGATTTGTCAAAACACTTGTCAAAATCTGTTTGTAGTCAACATCCCCTAGACATTGAACTTAATATTTTTTTGCAGACTTCAACTTTAGATAATTGATAAAAAACAAATGTAATTGAACTGAAATATCAATTATGAAGATTATAAGGGAATAGCGATGGATATGATGATTATTGCAAGTTTGCTAATACTCTGTCTCGTCATGATCTTGGCATATGGTCGCGTGAAACGTAAACAGAAAAAGGATAGCGCACTTCGACAAAAAGCCGTATTGAGCAGCAGTGAACAACTGACCTTTACTCGGCTAAAAGCGATGCTACCGCATACCCAAATTTTAGCGCATGTGTCTTTTGATAGCTTACTCACCACCAAGTATCTACATACACGACGTAAATACCAAAGAATGGTGGCTGACTTTGTCATGCTGGATCAGGATTATCGTGTCATCGCGGTGATCGCATTGGATGATTTGCATTTGATTCGCCGTTCTAAAACCGCAGCTTACCAAGATGCCTTACTCGAAGCTGCAGGTTATCGCGTGGTGCGCTATGTGGGCGTGCCTACAGATGAGCAACTGCGACATGACTTTGTATACCATTTAACTCTGGCACCCAACGCTGAGCGTGATGCAGACGATCTACTGCACGACACTCAGCATTATGCGAAACGCATGCAACGGATGCGTGCTTTTGGCTAAGTTTTAAAGCATCACTACTTCAAGGTATTGATGCACTGATTTGCATGGATGAGATGCAGCATAAGGACGCTGCCGGCATAGATTAGATCTTGGCGCCTTAGACTGTTTCAGGTTTGACGGCGACCACGGTCATTTCAACCAATACCTCAGGGGCATACAGTTTGGCTTCAACACAGGTGCGTGGTGGCGCTTGAATATCAGCACACCAAGCATCCCAGACTTCATTCATGGCAGCATAGTCCAGCGTGATGTCTTTGAGGAAGATCATCACCGACATGATGTGTTGTTTGTCGGTACCCGCCTCTGCCAATAACTGATCGATCAAATCCAAGGTTTGTTGGGTTTGCGAGCGAATATCAGCTTGGGTGTCTTCGGCCAACTGACCTGCGAGATGAACCAAGTTGCCTGCAATCGCCACTTCGGAAAAGCGTTTTGCCACATGTAAACGTTGTACGGTCATGAGCTTACTCTGTTGATTTCAATGCGACTTAGTGTACGTCAAGCATCGACATCTGAACACCTTTTCTAAATGACATCTCACTGCCATCGCTTGCGCTGTAGGTGCGGCAATCGAGTGCTTAAGCTTGGATGGCTTCGATGCGGATTAACTGCTTGGCATTGAATATAAAATAACAGCGTTGCTCAGGACAAACGATCAGATTGCCAAGGTTTAAGAAGATGATTTTGGCTTGACGTAATTGGTTTAAGCAATTGGCGAGGCTGCTGTGCAAAGGGCAGAGTTGTTGTAGTCCATGTTGTGATACAAGTTGAGTGTTGCTCATTGAAGGATCTCATCATTTTAGGATTATATCAGCAGCAGATCAGCATGCTTTTGAAGCCAACCAGTGTGCAAAATGCAGATGCGTTTTGTTTGAGTTCTATTTGAATTTTTATTGAAGTTTAGATGAAGTTCTTGTGAAGTTGGATATGCACCAAGACCCCAGCTTGGTGTGGCACGGCGGCTGCAAAGCCATCGCTGGCACAGTTTTGGATGCTGATCTGGCCATGATGCTGCTCGATCACATGCTTGACGATACTCAGGCCAATCCCGGAACTGCGTTGTTGGGTACTCGGACGTGGCAAGGAATAATAGGTCTCAAAAATATGCGTCAGTGCATATTCAGGGATCAAGGCACCTTCATTCAACACATACAGATGCAGCATTTGCTGTGCATCGACATAGTGAAGTTTGACTGCAATTTTCCCTGCGTTTGGGGTGAAATCCATGGCGTTATCAAACACATTCAATAGCATCTGATGCAACCAAAATCGATCTGCCTGCACAAAACAACGTGCTTCGATCTCGAATTGGCAGTCGATGTTGCGATGTTGGCGTTGGCTGTGTTGCTGCTGCACAATTTGCGTCAACAACTCCGACAAATTCAGCCATTGCAGTTCCAGTGCCGGCTTCGATTTTTCTAGTCGGGTCAGCAATAACATACGATCGATCAAGACTTTCAGACGTTGGCTTTGCTTGTGGATGTGTGCAGCAAACTGTTGTTGGTCATGCAGCGGTAGGTCTTCGCCTAACAATTCAGCACTGGCCTGTATCGCACTGAGTGGGCTTTTCAGTTCATGGGTCAGGGTGTTGACGTAATGTTCCACATAGGCCCGATCTTCAAGTTGTTCACGCATATGCTCTACTGCTTGGGTGACCAAATTTAGTTCTTGGGCCGATGAGAAATGCGGTGCTTGATTGACCGGTGCCAAGGCTTGGGCATATTTGCGAACCCGATCGATACTGTGTTTGATCCAATAGGCGACCAGACTGGCCAAAAATAAACACACCAGTCCGATCCAGATCGAATGTAGATAGAGTTTGTTTTCAGCGCCTTGAATATAGGGCAGCACCGAGCTATTCGGTTTGCCGATACTGACCACGCCGATCAATTGTTGTTGATCGAAAATCGGTGCGGCAATAAACATCACACTGCTACTGCTATTGTTGGCGCTCGTGTTTTCATGCGCTGCTGTATTGCGATCAATCGAGCTGCGGGTGGAACGTACCCCATACTGGCCTTTGAGGGTCAGATAGACGTCATTCCATTTTGAATAATCTTGTCCAGTCGCCAAACCTTGCGAGTCATACAGCACAATACCTTGGGCATCGGTGATATAGATCTGTTGATGTTGCGCACGTGCCTGCGAATGTTCATCCTGAGGATTGGGCTGTAACAAGCTGACCTGATTCAGTTTACGATCCAAGGCATGTTGGATTTTTTGATCGAACTCGGGACGATCAATACGGCCATGCAACACGTCTTCGGCGACCAGGGCGGCGATGACATTGGCATTCTCAGCCAAGGTATCTTCAACCACTTGCCGAACATTGGGCTTGACCTGCTGGTTAAAGGTATAGGACATAAACCACAGCCCCAACAAAATCACCAAGCCAAAGAAAAACCAAATTCGAATAAAAATCGACATGTGCTAGTCCAGCCGTTTTAAGCTATAGCCAAAACCGCGATGGGTCATGATCGGGTCCAGTTCAGGCATGATCTGTTTTAATTTCTGTCTTAAGCTTTTGATATGCGTATCTACGGTACGTTCCAGACTGTGCTCGGGATGCTCCCAGATATGATCCATGAGCTGTTGGCGGCTATATACCTGCTCAGGGTGGTCGATAAATAGTTTCAGTATGCGGTATTCATAGCGGGTCAGTTGTAAGGGACTGCCAAAATATAAAATCTGTAAGGCCTCATCATGCGC
>JASLJB010000213.1 GCA_030152605.1 Acinetobacter sp.
AGATCGACCTTGAAAATGGACACTGGAGTGTAAGACATGAATATTGTGAAAAACCAACGCCTTGTTTTGGCCTCACGTCCTGTAGGGGAGCCGACACAGGACAATTTTAGTTTAGAGACAGTGGATCTACCTGCGCTAGAACAGGGTCAGATGCTACTCAAAACTATTTACTTGTCACTCGATCCCTATATGCGCGGTCGGATGAGCGATGCGCCTTCTTATGCAGCGCCAGTGCAGCTCGGTGAGGTGATGGTCGGTGCAACCGTCAGCCAAGTGGTTGCCTCAAAACACCCAAAATATCAAGTCGGTGAATGGGTCTTGTCTGGTAATGGCTGGCAAAGTTATGCCATTTCCGATGGGAGTCAATGCCAACGTTTAGGCAGTAACCCAGAACAGCCAAGTCGTGCTTTGGGCATCCTGGGGATGCCGGGTTTTACCGCCTATATGGGACTGATGGATATTGGAAAACCCAAGGCCGGAGAAACCTTGGTGGTGGCTGCGGCGACTGGTCCCGTTGGTTCAACCGTGGGTCAAATCGCCAAACTCAAAGGCTGCCGTGTGGTCGGTGTGGCTGGCGGAGCGGAAAAATGCCGTTATGCCGTCGAAGAATTGGGTTTTGATGCCTGTATCGATCATCGTGCCGAGGACTTTGCAGAACAACTCAAGCAGGCTGTACCGAATGGTATCGATATTTACTTTGAAAATGTCGGCGGCAAAGTCTTTGATGCGGTGCTTCCGCTGTTAAATACTGCGGCACGCATTCCCATGTGTGGCGTGGTGTCACAGTACAACGCCACCGAACAGCCGCAAGGCCCAGATCGTTTGCCTGCATTTATGGGCAGCTTGATTAAAAAACGAATTAGCATCAAAGGTTTTATTATCTTTGAAGATTATGCAGCGCATTATCCTGAGTTCTACCAACAGATGTCTACGTGGGTGGATGCAGGACAGATTAAATATAAAGAAGATGTGGTTGTGGGTTTAGAACATGCCGTGGAGACATTTGCAGGCATGCTCAAAGGTCAAAACTTTGGCAAAGTTGTAATTCAAGTTGAAGCTTAAATTGTCTCAGAGACTCTTGCTTAAAAAAATATTGTCGTCTTAACGCATAAGGAATATATATGATTGTTTTACACCATTTAAATGCATCACGTTCTTTTCGAATTTTATGGTTACTCGAAGAGATCAATCAGCCCTATCAACTCAAACGCTATGCGCGTGATGCCAAAACCCATTTGGCACCCAAGTCACTCAAGTTAGTGCATCCCTTGGGCAAATCTCCAGTGATTGGTTTGGATGGCAAGATTATTTCTGAATCGGGTGCGATCGTCGAAATGTTGATCCTGAAATACGCACCGCACTTAGCACCTGAGGTGGATGATCCGGACTATGTTGAATATCTCCAGTGGATTCATTTTTCTGAAAGCTCCGCCATGTTGCCGTACTTACTTAAACTGTTTAACTCCTTTGAATCACAACAGGGGACTGAGTTGGTGTTCTTGGAGAAATATGCTCAGAACGAGTTTGATAAAGTCTTTGGCTATGTGAATGACTATCTCGATGGCAGAACCTTTTTGGTATCTGAGCGTTTGACTGGCGCAGACTTTATGATTGGCTTTGTACTCAATGGTCTTATCGAAACCATGAACTTGGCAGAAACCTACCCCAATATCCAACTTTACCTCGATCGTCTCAGAGACTTGGACAGTTGGAAATCGGCCACCAAGATCGAAGCGGCCTAGTGCTCAGGCACCTCAATTTTGGCAGCTAAACTGAGGTGATGTATGGATAAGGCAGGGAAAAAAGCCCTGCCTTATCCATACTTACCGATCCCCAACTTTATAAAAATATTTACAATCAAATAGTTAAATAGGGTGATTTTAAAAACCTGTTCTAAACAGTTTATTTGTTTCAATTAATCTGCATATCATGACCTCCAATCCAAACAATAAAAACCGATAAAGCCTAAAAATTAGTGTTCAGTTTGACGCGCAGATTCCTATAAATCTCACGGCGTAGACCTAGAAAATCAGCATAAAAAATTAAAATTCATCCGCTTCAAGCAAGCTAAAAATAAAACTCATCTTTAAAGCATCCGGAGCCCCACTAAATTCAACACTGTCTATCGCGGCTGATCAATCTGATCGGCATCATGGAATGATGAAAAATATGAACAAAACATCAGAATCGAATCAAGCTCAAAAAAAATCTGCGCGTGTGCATCGCTTGATTCGCTATGCATTGATCTTCTTGACCCTGTTGGGTATCGGCTGGTTTATATTTCATATTTTTAACCCCAATCTCGATAACAATTCCGTCAGCGATCCCAGCGATCAAGTTCAGTCGAGTCACTCAAGTTTTGAGGCGCCGAGTATCGTGGTCGGCGTGGCGCAGGTGCGTCAAGACCACGTTCAGCATAGCGTTCAGGCACTCGGCACCGTCACCTCGACCAATACCGTGCTACTGATGCCACAGGTCAATGGCATCTTAACTCAGGTAAATTTCGAGGAAGGGCGCTTGGTGCAGAAAGGTCAGCTGCTGGCCGTGATTGATGATCGAGCCGCACAAGCTGAGTTGCTAAAAGCCCAAGGGCAGTTACTTAAAGATCAAGCGCTTCTCGACAATGCCAATCTGGATTTACAGCGCTATAACGCACTTTGGAAACAAAACTCGATCGCCAAGCAACAGGTCGATACCCAAGCATCCTTGGTCAAACAATATCAAGGCGTGGTCAAAATGGATCAGGCTGCGGTGGATAATGCAGCCTTGCAACTCAGCTATACCCAAGTCCGATCTCCGGTCGATGGTCGCATCGGCTTGCGCTTAGTCGACGTGGGCAATCGGGTCAGTACCACGGACAGCAAAGGGATTGCTCAGATTACCCAACTCAAAGATATCTCGGTGGTGTTTGCGCTGCCAGAACAATATCTGAGTCAGCTGATGCCGTTGATCAATCAACCCAAACGCGAGATCGTGGTCCAAGCATGGGATCGACAAAACAGTCATCCATTAGCCGAAGGCAAACTGCTGGCACTGGATAGCCAAGTGGATAGCAGTACCGGCAGTCTGCAGATGAAAGCAGTATTTAAAAATGCGCAGCAGTCTTTGTTTCCCAACCAATTTGTTAACGTCAAAATGAGCTTGGGCAATATTCCCAATGCCATCATCGTTCCAACCGTGGCCTTGCAGCTCGGTCATTCTGGTTATTTTGTCTACAAGGTCAATCCGAGCAAAAAAACTGTCTCAGCCGTTAACGTTACGACTGGGGTGGTGGTGGGAGCGGATACCGTGATCACCACTGGGGCATTGAGCGTCCAAGATCAAGTGGTGATCGATGGGGTCGATAAACTCAAAGACGGCGCCAAGATCCGTGTCACCCCCACACCGCCAATATCAAGTGACTTAAGCCTCAATCCACAACAGGCTGGCAAAAATATCATGCAAAACCCCCGTCCACCCGCCACTGCAACCCCGCAGTAACAGGAGGACATATGAATCCCTCACGCATTTTTATATTACGACCGGTTGCCACCATCTTGGTGATGCTGGCGTTGTTTTTAACGGGTGTGCTGGCTTGGCGGTTTTTACCCGTGGCGGCATTGCCGAATTTAGACTATCCGACCATTCAAGTGACCACACGCTATCCCGGTGCCAGTCCCGAAGTCGTGGCATCCACCATTACCGCGCCCTTAGAACGTCAGTTTGGACAGATGTCGGGCCTGAGCCAAATCACCTCGACCAGCGCCAATGGCGCTTCTTTTATTACCCTGCAATTCAATTTGGAATTGGACTTAGACGTTGCAGAACAGGAGGTACAAGCGGCGATTAACACGGCGGAAAACCTTCTGCCCAGTGATCTGCTCTCACCCCCGACCTATAGCAAGGTCAATCCGGCTGATCAGCCGATCATGACCATTGCGATTAGCTCCAAAGAGCTGTCTATTCCCAAACTTGAGGATCTGGTTGAAACACGTTTGGCACCGCAACTGTCACAGATCAATGGGGTGGGCTTGATTCGACTCAGTGGTGCGCAGCGTCCTGCGGTACGACTTCAGGTCAATGCCGATGCCTTGGCGAATATGGGGCTGAGTCTGGAGGATGTTCGAACAGCGGTCAGTGCGGCCAATGTCAACTTAGCCAAAGGTGAAATCAATGGTGCCTTGCAGTCATCGAGTATTGATGGCAATGATCAACTAAAACGTGCAGCAGACTTTCATGATCTGGTGATTGCTTATAAAAATGGTGCGGCGATACGACTCTCGGATATCGCCGCAGTCCACGATTCGGCTGAAAATATTCGTCTAGCGGCATGGGTCGGACAGCAGCAGGGCGGATCAAGTCATCAAGAGCCTGCGATTGTGGTCAATGTTCAGCCACAACCGAATGCCAATGTACTTGAGGTCAATGCCAAAATCAGGGAAATCCTGCCCGAATTACAAAGTCACTTTCCTCAGGCCGCGAAAATTCAGGTGCTGAATGACAGCAGTATCGCGATCGAATCCTCACTGAATGATGTTGAGTTTGAACTGCTGTTGGCGATGTTTTTGGTGATTCTGGTGGTGTTCGTTTTTCTGCGCAGTTCACATGCCACGCTGATTCCTGCGTTGGCACTGCCACTGTCCTTGGTGGGAACCTTTGCAGTGATGTATGTGTGTGAATTTTCCATCAACAATCTGACTTTAATGGCACTCACCATCGCCACAGGATTTGTGATCGATGACGCCATCGTGATGGTGGAAAATATCTCGCGTTATATCGAACAAGGCGAGTCGCCGCTGAATGCGGCTTTAAAAGGCTCAGCGCAAATTGGCTTCACCATTATCTCTTTGACCATTTCCCTGATCGCGGTACTGATCCCATTGATCTTTATGAATGATGTGATTGGGCGTTTGTTTCGTGAGTTTGCAGTGACCTTGTCTGTGGCGATTTTAATTTCCGCCTTTATCTCGCTGACGCTGACGCCGATGCTGTCTGCACGTTTGCTACAACACAGTACTCAAATCAAACAGACGTCATTTTATCTGTGGATGGGCCGTTTTTGGTCTGATTTGATCGAGTATTATGCGCGCAGCCTCAGGTGGGTATTGGCACGTCAGGGACAGTTTTTGATCCTGACCTTGGGCACTTTTGTGTTGACCGTGCTGCTCTATATTTTTATTCCTAAAGGCTTTTTTCCGATCCAAGATACCGGACAGTTGGTGGCGATCACTGAGGCTGATCAGTCGATTTCATTTCAAGCCATGCAGCGTAAACAACAGCAAACCGCCGATTTGATCTTGCAAGATCCCGCCGTGGAGAGTTTGTCGTCCTTTATTGGGATCGACAATGGCAACACGGCCTTAAATACTGGCCGGATTTTAATTAATCTCAAAGATAAAGCACAACGCCCCGAAATCTCTAGCTTGATCCCTCGCTTGCAGCAGCGTTTAAGCACCGCCCAAGGAATGACGGTCTATATTCAACCGGTGCAGGACTTGACCATTGATATCATGCAAAGTCGCACGCCCTACCAATTTACGCTGCAGTCTCCCGTCAGCCAAGATCTTGGCATCTGGGTACCAAAACTGATGCAAGCCTTAGCGCAGCGTCCGGAACTCACGGAGTTGGCCAGCGACTGGCAAGACCGTGGTCAGCAGGCCTATCTGCATATTCAACGTGATCGCGCGGCGCAATACGGCATCAGTACGGCGGATATTAGCAATGCCCTATACAACGCCTTTGGGCAGCGCATGATCAGCACCATCTTTACTCAAAGCAATCAGTACCATGTGGTCCTGAATCTCGACAACACCGCAGAGCAAGGACTTGATGCCCTGCAACGGATCTATGTGCCGACTGCGGCGGGTGATTTGGTCCGCCTCAGCAGTTTTACCCATATTGAACAACGTAATACCTTGGTTGAAATCAATCATTTGGGGCAGTTTCCCAGCGCTACATTGTCCTTCAATACCGCCAAAGGCGTGTCCTTGGAAAGTGCGATAGAGGCCATCAAGCAGACTGAACAACAGTTGAAGATGCCCAATACACTGACCACGACATTTCAAGGCACTGCTTTGGCATTTCAAAGTGCCTTGAGCAGCACCTTGTGGTTAATCATTGCGGCGATCGTGGTGGTGTATATCTTGTTGGGGGTGCTGTATGAAAGTTTTATTCATCCTTTTACCATCCTCTCGACCTTACCTTCAGCAGGCATTGGTGCCTTATTGGCTTTGGGCGTGAGCGGACATCAATTGGATATTATCGCCGTGATCGGCATCGTTTTGCTGATCGGGATCGTCAAGAAAAATGCCATTATGATGATCGACTTTGCACTGGATGCAGAGCGCAAACAAGGACTGAGTCCGACCGAGGCCATTTACCAAGCCTGTTTGTTACGTTTTAGACCGATTTTGATGACCACTGTGGCGGCGATTTTAGGTGCAGTGCCATTGATACTCAGCGATGGCATGGGGGCTGAATTGCGTCAGCCCTTGGGGATTACCTTGATCGGCGGCTTGATCCTGAGTCAGTTGCTGACCTTGTTTACCACGCCCGTGGTTTATCTGGCGTTTGACTATCTCGGGCAACGGCTGCGAGGACAGCGTCGTCCCGATCTGGATGCCAGCACCTTGCCCGCCTATTCGCACTTGCTCGCCACAGAGGCTGCACAGTTACGGCAGGCCAATAAGTTGCGTCACGAGGCGGATCAGTCATGAGTATCTCATCACGCTTTGTTCGTCGTCCGGTGGCAACCACCTTGCTGAGTGTGGGGCTGAGTTTATTGGGGATGCTGGGTTTTCATATGTTGCCGGTTGCTTCGTTGCCGCAAATTGATTTTCCAACCATCACCGTCACCGCAAAACAGGCCGGCGCCAGTCCAGAGGTGATGGCGGCGACCGTCGCCACGCCTTTGGAACGGCATCTCGGTCGTTTGGCCGGGGTCAGCCAAATCACCTCGACCAGTACCTTGGGGTCGAGCCAAGTCACCTTACAGTTCGATATCGATCGTGATATCAACGGTGCAGCACGTGATGTACAGGGTGCGATTAATGCCTCAATGACCAGCTTGCCGAAGGGGCTACAAAGCAATCCCACCTATCGCATCGTCAATCCCGCAGATGCACCGGTCATGGCTTTGGCACTGACCTCGAAAACCATGCCCTTGGGCAAGGTCTATGATGCTGCGGACAGTCTCTTGGGGCAGAAATTATTACAAATCGAAGGGGTGGGCAGTGTCACGCTCGGTGGTTCCGCTCAACCTGCGGTCCGGGTAGAAGTGAATCCTTTGCAGTTGGCGCATTATGACTTGGGCCTGAACGATGTACGCCAGACCATTCAAGCCAGTAATCTCAACCGACCCAAAGGCATCCTCGAAGATCGAGATCAGCTATGGTATGTACAAGCGGATGATCAGCTGAAACTGGCGGCAGATTATTTACCTTTAATTGTGCGCTACGCAGATAAGTCCGCGGTCCGGATCTCGGATGTGGCCGAGGTCAAGGATGCGGTGTTGGATATCAACAATGCAGGCTACTATTCACAGCAACCCGCGGTGTTGATTTTGATTTTTAAAAAACCCAATGCCAATGTTATCGACACCATTGCCCGCGTTAAGCAGATCTTGCCGCAGTTAAAAGATTCATTACCACCGGCGATCGAGATTCATCCGGCGGTGGATCGTAGTCAAACCATCAAAGCATCGATCGCTGAAATTGAGCACAGCATGATCATCGCGGTGATTTTAGTGATCTTGGTGGTGTTCGTGTTTTTACGCAATGGACGTGCCACCTTGATCCCTGCGATCACCGTACCGATTTCGATGTTGGGTACTTTTGCGCTGATGTATGCCTCTGGATTTTCGATCAACAATATCAGTCTCATGGCATTGACCGTGGCAGTCGGCTTTGTCGTCGATGACACCATCGTGGTGTTGGAAACCATTTCACGGCGCATGGAGTTGGGGCAAAGCCCACTCTATGCTGCAGTACGAGGTGCCAAAGAAGTCAGCATGACCGTGGTCAGTATGAGCCTGTCTTTGGTGGCGGTGTTTTTACCGATCTTGATGATGGGCGGGATCGTGGGACGTTTGTTCAATGAGTTTGCACTGACCCTGACCTATGCGATTTTGATTTCAATGCTGGTCTCACTGACCACGACGCCGATGCTCTGTGCATGGTGGCTTAAATCACGAAATAGGTCTGCGCAGCACAGTGCCGAAGACTGGACAGATCAAGACCTCCAAGATGCAGCACATGATCGGGCTGCATATGATCAAGCTCCACATGATCATTCTGTACATGCAGTACAGGCAGTGCGAGAGCATCAGCAGGCGCATGATTTTCAGCAACAGCAACAGCAACAGCAACAGCAACACTGCAATCTGCGTGGTGTATGGCACACATTCAGCATGCGTTATCAACAGGCCTTGAGTTTGGCATTGCGCTATAAGGGCACCACTTTACTGCTGTTTCTATTGACCATCTGCATGAATATTTATCTCTACGTGGTGGTGCCGAAAGGCTTTTTTCCACAACAAGATACTGGGCTGATGATCGGCACCTTGGTCGCGGATCAGAATATTTCCTTTGAGGCCATGAACCGTAAGCTGAAACGCTATATTGGTGTGATCGAGAAAGATCCAGCCGTGGGACGTGCCATCGGCATGACTGGGATCAGTGCTGGGATGAACCGTGCCAATTTATTTATTGCGCTCAAACCCTTATCTCGACGTGAGGATTCACCCGATCAGGTCATGGCACGGCTGCGCCAGTCACTTGCAACCGAACCAGGCGCACAGCTGAGTATTATCCCGGTGCAAGATATTTTGGTTGGGGGGCGGATCAGTTTTGCCAGTTATCAATACACCCTACAATCCGATGATCTAAATAGCTTGCGGACTTGGACACCGAAGATCGAAGCGGCGTTTGCTCAATTACCGGCATTGGTGGATGTGTCGAGTGACCAAGATATCAAAGCCTTGAAAACACAATTGGACTTTGACCATGACAAAATGGCCCAACTCGGGATCACTCAGCAACAGGCCGATGAGGTATTGAATGATGCTTTTGCCCAACGGCAAATTTCCACCATTTATAACCCCATGAATCAGTATCAGGTGGTGATGGAAGTGGCGCCGCAATTTTCAGAAACGGTACAGGCCTTAAATCACCTCTACGTGCAAAGCAAAGATGCCAAGTCGATTGCACTCTCTGCCTTCAGTCAATGGCGAGCGCAAAGCAGCACGCTTTCGGTCAATCACCAAGGACTGTTACCGGCCACCACCCTGACTTTTAATTTACGTCCGGGCTATGCCTTGTCTGATGCGACGGAGCAGATTGAGAACGTGATGCAGGATTTGGGTGTGCCGAGTAACATTCACGACAGTTTCCAAGGCACGGCACAAGTTTTTCAATCCTCGCTCAGTTCACAGCCCTTATTGATCTTGGCGGCATTGCTGGTGATTTATATCGTGTTGGGGATTTTATACGAAAGCTTTGTGCATCCTTTGACTATTCTTTCGACCTTGCCTTCTGCCGGCTTAGGGGCTTTGCTGGCCTTGATGTTATTTGATATGGCCTTTGATGTGATCAGTTTGATCGCGGTGCTGCTCTTGGTTGGGATCGTCAAAAAGAATGCCATTATGATGATCGATGTAGCGCTGACCTTGCAGCGCCAACACCAGCTCAGTGCTGAACAGGCGATTCGTGCTGCGGCGATGTTGCGTTTTCGTCCCATCATGATGACCACTTTGGTGGCGATGTTTGCTGCGCTGCCTTTGGCCTTGGGCCGCGGTGAAGGCGCTGAACTGCATGTTCCACTGGGCGTTTCCATCGTCGGCGGCTTATTGATCAGTCAAGTGCTGACGGTACTGACCATACCGGTGATCTATGTGTATATGGATCAGTTTAGTCAGTGGAGCAATGCAAAACTCCAAAAACTCCCAAGCCTCAGTGCAATGCAGATCAAAAACAGCAGAGGAAAAAATAGCAGGGGAAAAAATCATGACTAATCGCAATGTGAACTTGATGCAAGGCCGTGTTGTACCTTATGCCGCAGCGGTATGCGGCAGATGGCTTGTGTTGGGGCTGAGCATTAGCCTGACTGCCTGTCAGGTGATTCAACCAGAAGCCACGCCCACGTTGGAACTGGGGCAGCAGATCTCCGATCCATCCCAGTACGGCTTGGATCTCAAGTCTTGGCAAAGTCAGGATTGGAAAGTGGCCGAGCCGAGTGCCAGTTTAGCCAAAGGCGAGTGGTGGCAAGTCTTTCAAGACCCGCAACTCAATCAACTGATGCAGCAGCTTAACCGTGAAAATGCCAGCATTGCGCAGTATGAGGCACAGTATCGTCAGGCCCTGAGCATGATCGATCAGGCAAAATCTGCACGTTGGCCCAGCCTCGGTGTCACACCGAGTATGACCCGTGGCAAAACGCAACAGTTGGGAAGCAGTGTGACCGATACGCAGTATAGTATCAGCACGATGGCCACTTGGGAGCCGGATCTCTGGGGCAAGGTGCGCCAAAATCTCTTGGTCAATCAGCGTCAAGCCCAAGCCAGCCAAGCAGAACTGAATAATATTCGCCTGAGCATGCAAGCCCAATTGAGCAGCAGTTATTTGCAATGGGTGGTGCAAAGTTTTGAATTAAAGTCACAGCAACACAGCCTGAATAATCTCAAAAACACCTTAGCTATGACCCAGAACCAGTACCGGGCAGGGTTGTTGGCCTCGACTGCTGTTGATCAAGCACAGAGTCAGTATCAAACCGCTTTAGCCAACTTCACCGACCTTCAACTCTCTTTGGTACAGTTACAACATGCCATGGCGATGCTGACCGGACAGCCTCAAGATAGTTTTCAACTCAAAGTTCCTGCTCAGTTGCCGGTGCTGCCGCAGATTCCAGCCAGCATTCCGTCTCAGGTCTTACAGCGTCGACCCGATGTTGCTGCGGCTGCGGAGCGAATGGCGGCGGCCAATGCCCAAGTCGGGGTGGCACGTTTGGCCTATTATCCTGATTTTAATTTAATGAGTAGTGTTGGCGTGCAGGGCGGTGCGATTCGTCAGTTACTCAGTGCGCCAAATTTGATTTGGTCACTGGGTCCGACATTGGCTGCAACGCTGTTTGATGGTGGTTTACGCCGTGCCCAAACTGCGCAAGCCAAAGCGGCCTATGAGGCCAGTGCGGCAAGTTATAAACAAACGGTACTCGGGGCGATCCAAAATGTTGAGGATCAAATTGCAGCCCAAGCCTTGTTATCCAAACAAGCCAAGCAGCAACAAATAGCACTGAGCGCTGCAACGCGTGCGGAAAATAGTGTGATGAATCAGTATAAATCCGGCGTTGTGGCCTATCTAGAGGTTATGACGGCACAAAATACTCGTAGCGAAGCACAAAGTGCAGCATGGACGCTACGCAGTCGCCAATATCAAACTACGGTTGGACTGATCAGTGCATTGGGCGGAGAGTGGGATTAACTTGACTTGAATATTTTCAAATGGGTGATGAATGGATTGTAAATGGATTTTAAAATAAAGGTTTTGCGGTTTTTATTTTTATCCGCAATGAAAATATATAAATCAGCTGATCTAAGATTTATATTGAATCCATGGTGTTGAATCTTGCTGATGCAGATATTTTTATATTGATCGCATTATTGTTTTTCTACTAAGTATAAACTTGAATCCCTCAATATACGTTTGCGCTATTTCAGGCGGATTAAAACTCAGCTGCAGATAGAGGCATGATAAAAACCCCAGTGCTTGGGCTAAATCTCAAGGCAATTGCTTGAGGAGTGCCAAACACTGAGGCTCTTGGGAAAGTAAAGCCTTGCTGAATCATCGTTGCCAAGACATGTTATGAGGGGATCTCAGCCGCGATGATGCAAAGAACTTTGCTTGTAAAGTGAGTTTAGGTTGCAGTATTCGCACTGTCAATATGGATTTTAAATCCAATCGCTGCACTTTGCGACACCGACCTTTGCGTTATACCAAGGGTTAAATCTAAACGCAGATCACGATTTAGTTTTATGCTTATTTATAATGAGAAAATATTTTATTGTTTTTTTACTTAATATTGTTTTTGCTTAATATTGTTTTGGATTAATCATATTTGGATTAATCGTCATTATAAATTTATTAATTGGTTTTATTGGCGTGATTAGAGTAAATGGTGAGTTATTTGGCTTTTTTGTCTTAGCGTTGATTATAAAAACAATAGTAAAATCCGCTGATAAAAATTGACTTTGAGCTACCTCGTAGATGTTGAAACATAGGAGTTGCGAGTGTCTTATGACCTGCTTATTTAATTGCATCGGATGCTTAAAAAAGCATACACACATGCTTGCTGAGTAAGGTCTGGATAGCACTAGACTGATCATGACCATCAGTTATTTGATGACTTGATCACGCGATTACAACAACCAAAAGGGCGATAGCAATGCAATTAAGATTCAAGCTTTGGATAGCAATTCTTTTGATGAGTAGTTTTATTTTGTTCTATCAGGGCTGTAGTCAACTGCCTAAATTTATGACTATTCAAAACAAATCTATATCGGCACAACATAATTCAAATAAGGAATTAGCACCAGGAAATTGGGATACATTTAATTATTCAGAAATTAAAAAAATGATTCATCAATATGGTCATCAAAGTCAGAATTATAAAAAAAATCAGCCACCTTATGCCGTATTTGATTTTGATAATACTTCGGTATTTTTAGATATTGAAGAAGCGATTTTTATTTACCAGTTAGAGCATCTAATGTTCAAAGTGACACCCGAAAGGCTCAATCAAATTATCAAACTTAATGTGGATAGGAGCAATTTTAAGGCGAAATATAATAATCAAGCACATCAACCCGTCAATATTGATGTGATTGCAGCAGATATTGAGCAAAGCTATCGTTGGTTGTATTTCAATTATCAAGGTTTAAATGGACATCTCACTTTAAGTCAGATTCAGAAAAATGCTCACTACGCTAACTTTAAAACTAAGATGCGTTATCTCTATGAGGCAATTTCTGGTAGTTTTCAGCATGAGATAGCCTATCGCTGGATCACCTATTTATTTGAAGGCTTAGAACCGACTGAAGTGAGGGCGATGGCGCGTGACGGTTATTTTTGGCAGTTGAGACAGCCGATTGAGCAGGTGACTTGGACCTCACCACAACAACTTGCAGGCCAAGCCGGTATTGTATCTGTGAGTTGGCAGAATGGTTTAAGACCATTTACAGAGATGAAAGACCTATATGGTGTGCTACAACAGAATGGCTTTCAGGTTTATATTTGTTCTGCATCATTTAGTGAAGTCATCAAAGAAATGATGGTCAATCCTCAGATTGGTTTTAATGTGCCCGAAGACCATGTTTATGCAGTGGAGCTGCAAACAAACCAACAGAATAAAATTATTGCGCATAACAAACATGACTATCCTTTCAGCTTTGGCGTGGGTAAAAGCCAAATTATTCAAAACGTTCTAGTAAAGAAATATGCTTACGGGCCTGTTTTTGTGGCTGGAGATAGTCGTGGTGATGTGAATATGATGCAGGATTTTAAAGACACTCAAAAAGTGCTGATTATTAATCGTCTCAGTAAAACGGATCATGATATTCAAGCGCTATCCACACTTGCGCAGCAACAATATAAACAACAGCCGAATAAATATTTATTGCAAGGAAGAGATGCCAATACCGGTCAATTTGTCAAAAGCATGCACAGTGTTGCGTTGAAGGAATGAA
>JASLJB010000249.1 GCA_030152605.1 Acinetobacter sp.
AAGCGCAAGCGGCTGAAAAAGCACACCAAGCCGCACTTGAACAAGCGCGTCAAGCCAAAAGTGCTGCTGAGCGTGAAAAAGCCCAAGCCTTAGTCAAGCAACAGCAACAGGCGGCAGAAAAAGCCAAAGCGGATGCGGCCAATAAAGCACGTGCTGAAGCTGCAGCAAAAGCCAAAGCCGACGCAGCAGCCAAAGCTAGAACTGACGCAGCCAATAAAGCCAAAGCAGATGCAGCAGCGAAAGCCAAGGCGGATGCGGCAAACAAAGCCAAGGCAGACGCAGCAGCTAAAGCCAAGGCAGACGCAGCAGCTAAAGCCAAAGCCGATGCAGCAGCAAAAGCCAAGGCTGATGCGGCAAATAAAGCCAAAGCCGATGCAGCAAATAAAGCCAAAGCCGATGCAGCAAATAAAGCCAAAGCCGATGCAGCAAACAAAGCCAAAGCCGATGCAGCAGCAAAAGCCAAAGCCGATGCAGCAAACAAAGCCAAAACTGACGCGGCAAACAAAGCCAAAGCTGATGTGGCCAATAAAGCCAAAGCCGATGCAGCAGCAAAAGCCAAGGCTGATGCGGCAAACAAAGCCAAAGCTGACGCGGCAAACAAAGCCAAAGCTGATGCAGCAAACAAAGCCAAGGCAGACGCAGCAGCAAAAGCCAAGGCAGACGCAGCAGCAAAAGCCAAAGCGGATGCGGCCAATAAAGCCAAAGCTGATGCGGCAAACAAAGCCAAAGCAGATGCCGCAGCTGAAAAAGCCAAGGCAGATGCAGCAGCAAAAGCCAAAGCGGATGCAGATGCCAAAGCCTCTGCCGCGAAAAAAGCAGCAGAAGAAGCAGCCAATAAAAAGGCTGAAGCCCGTCGTATTGCATCGTCTGCAAAACGCGACTTTACCAATAAGATCCATAATGCTTGGCGTATGCCAGCTGGCTCTAGCGGTAAAACTGCTTCTGCCCGTGTGACTTTAACGGATAGCGGTGCTGTTGCTTCTGTAGTGGTAAATTCTTCGGATACTGACGTCAAAGCCAGTGTTGAGCAAGCCGTACGTTCTGCTGCACCTTATCCGATGCCATCTGATCCAGATGCACGACGTGAAGCCAGAACATTTACTTCATCATTCACCGTGAAGTAAAAATCTCAAATCAACTGTGCAACGCAAAACACCCCATAAGTTGGACACAACTTGTGGGGTGTTTTGTTTTTGACAGTATGCTAGTTTGGCAAATACCTGTTTAAGAACAAACTCATCCAATAGATATGAAAAAAATACTGCCGATTTTTTTACTCAGCCTGTGCAACACAGGTTTTGCAAACACGACTCAAATCCAAGTCAGCTCTACCGCACTCCCCACTGGTATGAGTCAAGAACGTTATCAACAGCTCTCAACACACTACCATCAGCAACGACGAGAACAATTGATAGAACAAAAACGTCAAATCGAAGATCAGCAAAACAAATATATTCAAAAATATAAGCAAAAAATTTATCAAGCTTGGCGAGTGCCAATGGGTTCTAAGGGGCAAACAGCAATAGCCCGCGTCACTTTAACCAAAACTGGCGCAGTGAGTTCCGTGGTAGTCTACGCTTCAAATGCCGATCTCAAAGCCAGTGTTGAACATGCAGTACGTTCTGCAGCTCCGTATGAAATGCCTTCCGATCCTGATGTACTGCGTTTAGTCAGATCATTCACATCAACGCTCAGAGTCGAGTAAAGAGGAAGCGTACACAAATACCAGCTCAATAAGGTTTATTGTTTTATATCAAACGATATACTATTAACTTCTATGACAATATCTTGAAAAGCTCGCCTGAACGAGACTTCAAGCACCTTATACCAGTTCATGTTATTTTTAATTTTATTAATTGATTCATTTTTCCATCATAATTACATGCTTTATATAGATCAAAATCATGTCTTTATGCTACAAATGACCCATAACTGAGCTAGACCTATTTTGAGTATTAAATAAGCAATGAAAATTATGAAGAGACATTTTCTTGGTTTGACCTTGCTGGCAGCACTCTGCCCAGCACTGGTGACAACGGCTTCTGCACAACTTCATTTAGAAATTGCCAAAGCGCCTGAACAAGCACCGAAGATTGCGATCATGCCCTTTAGTAATGACCAATCCATCTACCCGGTGATTGAAAACGATTTAAATCGTTCTGGTCGCTTTAGTAGCGCCTCTAAAAATCTCCCTGCAACAGCCAGCTTAAATAATATCAATGCGGATGCATGGAAGGCTGCGGGTGTTCCCTATGTGGTGACGGGTGAAGTAAAACCCAATCCAGATGGCACCTTCGCCGTACACTATCAACTTTATGATATTGAAAAACAAACATTCTTACTCAATGAATTGCTGACGGTTCCAGCTTCACGGGTTCGCTCTGCGGCACATATGATCAGTGATGCGATCTATCAAGCACTGACTGGCATTCAAGGTGACTTCAGCGGACGTATCGCCTATGTACTACGTAACCAAGCAACACCTGCTGAGCGTTACACCTTGCAAATCGCAGATACCGACGGCGAACAACCAAAAACAGTCTTAAGTTCACGTGATCCGATCTTGTCCCCTGCATGGACACCGGATGCCAAGAAGATCGCCTATGTCTCGTTTGAAACCAAACGCCCTGCGATCTATGTACAAGATCTATCTACTGGTCAACGTGAAGTCCTGGCCAAGTTTGTCGGTTTAAATGGCGCACCAAGCTTCTCACCCGATGGTCAAAGCATGCTGTTTACCGCATCCATGCATGGCAACCCAGAAATCTATCAAATGAATTTGGAAACTCGCCAGATCAAACGTATGACCAATGACTCTGCGATTGATACTGAAGCGCGTTATGCCCCTGATGGCAAATCATTTATCTTTACCTCAGACCGCGGCGGATCAGCACAGATTTATCGCTATACTTTTGCAGATGGCAGTGTCAAACGCCTGACCTTTAGAGGTGCATTTAACGCACGTGGTACGCTCAGCGCCGATGGTAAATATGTGGCACTGGTGCATCGTCCATCTGGCAGCAACTATAAAGTCGCGATTCAGGAAATCTCAACCGGGATCACCAATATCTTGACCCCGACCAGTTTGGATGAATCACCAAGCTTTTCGCCGAATGGTCAAATGGTGGTTTATGCAACACGTGAAGGTAACCGTGGTCTATTGGCAATTATGTCAACCGATGGCCGCTTCCGTATGAATTTACCAAGCGAACGCGGTGAAGTCCGTGAACCAGCTTGGGCACCAAAATAATTGAACACAGTGACATTTTAAATTTATCTTTTTGGAGATGACCATGCAAACGGTTAAATATCTTGCTTTTCCATTACTCGCAGTAAGCCTGATCATGACAGGCTGTGCGAGTCGTAAACCTGCACCTGAAATCACCTCAGGTCTCAATCCAAATGGCGCAGGCTCAACGGTCGTGACCGATGGCCTCAGCGAAGATGCAGCACTCAATGCTCAAAATCTTGCCGGCGCTTCTGCCAAAGGTGTGACCGAAGCCAACAAAGCATTTTTGGCCAAACGTGTGGTGCACTTTGACTATGACAGTAGTGAATTGAGCAACGAAGACTATCGCACTCTACAGGCACATGCACAGTTCCTGATGGCGAATGCCAACTCTAAAGTGGCACTCACTGGTCATACCGATGAACGCGGTACACGTGAATACAACATGGCACTCGGTGAACGTCGTGCTAAGGCAGTGCAAAGCTATTTGATCACCAATGGCGTCAATGCAGCTCAGCTTGAAGCCGTTAGTTATGGTAAAGAGATGCCGGTAAATCTCGGTCATGGCGAATCTGCATGGAAAGAAAACCGTCGTGTAGAAATTAACTATGAAGCTGTACCACCGCTGATTCGTTAATTCAGCCAGAATCAAGCCTAGTCCTTGAATGAAGCCCCGACAAAAAAGCGCCCAATCTATATGGGCGCTTTGCTTTATGCTTAAACTTGAATGTTTTGAAGCAACGATCTAGAAGAGATAAATATGATCGATCTAGAACGCGTCAATTTGAACACTCAGTTAAAATCGGCTTAGGACGATGATTTTTGCTTGGGCTGTTTGACCTGCATCGATTCGATTAAATCATGTTTATTAAATTTTTTATATTCGGGTCGTGCAGCATAGTCTTTCCAAGCATCTTTCACATTTTCAGCACTAATACTATTGAGATCAATGCCTTCAGTTGGCGAAGGCATCGCATCAAACTTCTTTGTCGTCATTTGCGTACTCCTTGTACATCGACACTGCAAATCTCAACATAGCAGGTTCTCGCAGAGTTGCAAGTTTAAAATCGGGACAAATAAAGTCTGGATTGTTTCTATTTTTGGCTCAACTCATCTAAAATACCGCACAACACTGATTTCCCCTTTTTATCGCTTCGTGGAGCAACATCACTATGGCTTATCACAATCTCTCCCATTACTTATCACAACAACAAGGGAACCTAACTGCTGAATTAGCTGAAGTGATTCAAAGCATTGCAAATACCTGTAAAACCATCGACCAAGCGCTACAGCATGGTGCTTTGGCAGGCATCTTGGGCAGCGCTGAACATGAAAACGTACAAGGCGAAACGCAAAAGAAACTCGATGTCATCTCAAATGACTATTTGATCGATGCACTCAAAGTTCATCCACATGTTGCCGGTCTGGCTTCGGAAGAACTCGATGAATTCACCCCAGCACAAGACAATGGCCAATACTTGGTCTTGTTCGATCCACTCGACGGCTCAAGCAATATCGACATCAATATGTGTGTCGGTACTATTTTCTCGATTTTACCGGCCAAAAACAGCACCGCCCAAGCTGAAGATTTCTTACAAGCTGGGACTGCACAAGTTGCAGCAGGTTATGTCCTTTACGGACCATCCACCATGTTGGTATTAACTGTCGGCGCAGGTGTGGTGTTCTTTACCCTTGATCCAAAATCGCAAGAATTTTTGCTCACCACTGAAAACATTCAAGTTGCAGCAGATACCCAAGAATATGCGATCAATGCATCCAATCAACGTCATTGGGAAGCACCAGTGAAACGTTATATCGAAGAGCTCCAACTCGGTAAAACAGCTGCACGTGGTAAAGACTTTAATATGCGTTGGGTGGCGTGCATGGTCGGTGATATCCACCGTATCCTGTGCCGTAGCGGTATTTTCCTTTATCCGTATGACACCAAAGATCCAAACAAAGCTGGTCGTTTACGCTTGATGTATGAAGCCAACCCGATGAGCATGTTGATTGAACAAGCCGGTGGCGCATCAACCACGGGGCGTCAACGTATCCTTGAGATCCAACCGACTGAGCTACATCAGCGCGTTCCTGTGGTGATTGGTTCAAAAAATGAAGTGGATTTAGTGACTGAATATCACCAAGCCAACTAAGTTTAAACTTTATCGTTACTCGTTTATCTCACTTAAACTTCGAATCTTTAGGGCTTTAAAGCTTTAATTTTCACAAAGCCAAAGTACTGCGCAACATCGATGACTTGCTTGATCTGTAGATCTCGAGCAGGCAAGTCATCCCCTCCCTACACCGACACTCATTGAACACGTCATTGGAATCACTGGCGTTTTTTGGATTTGACCACTATGTCTATCATTTTCTTAGAATCAAAAGACAACCCAAAGATCAAGCATCTTCGTGGCTTGCTGCAACAGGGCAGCTATCGTAAAAAACAAGGTCAGTCTGTCATCGAAGGCAGCCATCTCTGTGAAGCTTGGCTGGAACAAGATCGCAAGTTAAATGGACTGTATACCACTGAAGCTGCACTACAACATCCAGATTTGCAAAACCTGATTGAGCAAGAACCGTGTCATATCTTTGTGATCAGTGAAGTTCTATATAAAGATTTAAGCCCACTCGGTACCAGCGTGGCCTGTTTGGCGATCATCGATCTGCCACAGTCTAGCCAAAGCTTAGATTTTAGTGCTGATACATTGATCCTTGAAAACATTCAAGATCCTGGTAACGTCGGTACCCTACTCCGCTCTGCTGCTGCTGCAGGGATCACACAAGTCATCGCCACACGTGGTACGGCTTCATTGTGGTCGCCTCGCGTCCTTCGCGCAGGTATGGGTGCACACTTCTCTGTACAAACCTTTGAGAACATTACGCTTGAGCAAGTATTGGGACAGTTTAAAATTCCAGTCTTTGTCACCAGTTCACATCAGGCTGAAAGTTTGTATGATCAAGATCTAAAAGCCGCTTGTGCCTGGGTGGTGGGTAATGAAGGCCAAGGTGTTTCAGCGTTTGCTTTACAGCATGCGCAAGCCGTCGCGATTCCTCAGCCCGGTGGTCAGGAATCTTTAAATGTGGCGATTGCAGGTTCGATCTGTTTATTTGAAATGGTCAGACAGCGTATTTAGGATCAATTGGTTAAATTATTTTAACTGACATCTAAACTTCAACAATTTCATTTAAACTGTTTAAAAATAGTTACTCAGCATGTCAACCTAATCATTTGTTTAAGCGTTATATAGGGTAACGAATTAAATAAATAGGTGGGCGCCCAATGACGGGACTTTCCATCTCTATGGATTTAGCACCAAAACAGTCACAGTCTGAAAGCAGCAGTACTCTGATGAGTACCGCTGAACAACGCCTGAAGTTTTTTATGCAGGATGTGACCGGTCGTGCGTTAGTGATGATGGAAAGTGCGACAAAAGGGCAAAATGGGATTGCAATGGATTTGGTGCAGGAAGCCTTTATTTCATTACATAAAGCGTATTCAGACAAACCCACCGAAGAATGGTATCCGTTGTTTTATACCATTCTCAATAACAAACTTCAGGATTGGCGGCGCAAAGAAGCGCGCCGCGCCGCGCCTTTTTCATTGTTCCGTAAATCTAGCTTGGATATGGACGATGATGAAGAAATTGTTACTGACATCGTGGATGAATCCACCCCAGATCCATTAACCTTTTTAGACCAAGCACTTGCAGTTGAAGAGATTCAAGCTGCAATCGCAAAACTTCCAGTACGACAGCAGCAAGCGTTTATGCTACGTGCTTGGGAGGGCTTTGATACCCAAACGACAGCACAAATCATGAACTGTAGTGAAGGCAGCGTCAAAACCCATTACCACCGTGCTATTCAGGGTCTAAAACTTACGCTATCTCATTTAAACCCATTTATGAGAGGTTCAACCGATGAAGAATGATGATTATGCTAAGCAATTAGCATCTAGACTCGATCCACTTGCTCAGCGGCACCGCAACAAAGCCGTGGTGATGAACAATGTCCTCGCTAAAATTGAAGACAAATCCAGTTCACGTTACAGCATCTGGAAAATGACAGGATTTGCTGTTGCCGCAGCCATTATGGGCGTAGTGGTTCTGCCCTCTGCGCTCGAAATTAATGACAAAGGCTTTAGCCAACAAGTGGTGATTTCACCGAAACTTTCACCACAAATGGTTGAAGATTTGGAAATGCTGACTGTATTTGCTGAGGATCAAGTCCCTCATGGTAGCTAAACGCATGCTCTTGGCCATTTGCGTTTTGAGCTTTCTACAAACCAGCTTTGCAGGCTTAGAACGATTTTGGATTTTCTCCAAGGACAACAACACCCAAGCGATTGATACATGGGATTCTTTATCCGATGATGAGCAACGGGCATTAATTAAACGCTATCAAAACTTAAAAGAAATTCCGCAAGAACAAAGTGAAGGCCTACAACAGCGCATGGAGTGGTTTAACCAACTCCCGGAACAAGACAAACAAAAAATGCGTGAAGCTTGGCAGCAAATGAGCACCGCCGAGCGTAATACCATGCGTAAAAAACTCGAAAAAACCAATACTGCTGAGCAAAGAACAGAAATTCGAGAACAGTATCTACGCAAATATTTGCAAAACAATCCGCCCAAGCCAAGTAGTACCAAACTCTAGCGCGGAGATCAGGTTCAAACTCAGGATTGAGTCACTACACTTACAGACAGCCCGCTTTAATTCAGCGGTTATTGGGCTATTATTTTTTCTAATCTCGTCTTATTTTTTTCATGATGATGGTTTTATCTCGACACGCGACTCAGCCCAGTTTATACCTGAGCTGAGTCGCGGATTGCAAAAAATCAAGCAACCCTATTTATATCTTTATCAATTATAAAAAATCGCCTTCGCGTTCAGGCTGATAAATAATTTTTTCAATTTTAACTTTCATCAAATGACCATCCGGCTGAGGCCACTCGATTTCTTGACCTTCAGCCAGTCCAAGAATAGCAGCACCCACTGGCGCCAAGATATTGACCTGACCTTTGTCACCACGAAAATCATGCGGGTAAACTAAGGTAATTTCAGTTGCTTGTGTAGCAGGTGCAATCACCACCATCACTTTCGCATTCATACTGACAACATTGGCAGGAACCTGTTGCGGCTCAACGACTTCTGCGCGCGCTAACTCATCTTCTAAATGCTGCATGGTCGGCGTCAATTTATCGTAATGTTCCAGCATCGTCTCCAATCGATGTAAATCTTGCGAAGAAACAATAATATTTGGTTTAGCCATTTTATGACTCCTTAAACTGGAAAATTTTCACAGGCAATCGTGTACTGAGTTTTGTGGTCTCATGCCTCATAACAGACTTTCTTTGATTTATTCAAGAATACAGCATGACTGCTGCACTCCCCCAAAAATACATTCATAAAAAAAACCCCCTTGAGGGGGTTTTCTCAAGCTTGCTTATTATGCTGCGTATACAGGAAACTTGGCGCAAACCGTAGCAACTTTCGCTTTAACAGCTTCAATCACGGCTTGATCACCTTTGCTATCCAAGATATCAGCGATCCAAGCTGCAAGATCACTGACTTCTGCAACACCAAAGCCACGCGTTGTCACTGCTGGTGTACCGATACGGATACCAGAAGTCACGAACGGTGAGCGCGGATCGTTTGGAACCGCATTTTTATTTACTGTAATGAACGCATCGCCTAACCAAGCGTCTGCTTCTTTACCGGTAATATCTTGTTTAATCAATGACAATAAGAACAAGTGGTTTTCAGTACCGCCTGAAACGATATCATAACCGCGTTCAATTAATACTTTCGCCATCGCTTGTGCATTGACCACAACTTGTTGTTGATATGCTTTGTATTCTGGCGTCATTGCTTCTTTAAAGCAAATCGCTTTCGCCGCAATCGCGTGTACCAAAGGACCACCTTGGTTACCAGGGAACACAGCAGATTGTAATTTTTTCTCAATCTCTTCATTGGCTTTGGCCAGGATCAGACCTGAACGTGGACCACGAAGTGTTTTATGCGTTGTGGTTGTGGTCACGTCTGCAATTTGCACTGGGCTTGGGTAAACACCCGCAGCAACCAAACCTGCAACATGCGCCATATCTACAAATAAATAAGCACCGACTTTATCCGCGATATCACGGAAACGCTGCCAATCAACGATTTGGCTATAGGCTGAGAAACCCGCAACGATCATGCGTGGTTTATGCTCTAAAGCCAAACGCTCAACTTCTTCATAATCAATTTCGCCAGTTTCAGTGTTTAAACCATACTGGATTGCATTATAAGTTTTGCCCGAAAAGCTGACTTTCGCACCATGGGTCAAGTGACCACCGTGTGCCAAGCTCATGCCCAATACCGTATCACCTGGGTTCAATAAGGCCAAGTAAACTGCTGAGTTTGCTTGTGAACCCGCATGTGGTTGAACGTTTGCATAGTCAGCACCAAACAATGCTTTCGCACGGTCAATCGCCAATTGCTCAATCACGTCAACATATTCACAACCGCCATAATAGCGTTTACCTGGATAGCCTTCGGCATATTTGTTTGTGAGCTTCGACCCTTGAGCCTCCATCACAGCAGGAGAACAATAGTTTTCAGATGCGATTAACTCAATATGCGCTTCTTGACGCGCATCTTCAGCAGTGATTGCTTGAGCTAATTCTGGGTCAAATTCAGAAATAGAAATA
>JASLJB010000251.1 GCA_030152605.1 Acinetobacter sp.
CCAATCTAAACCACCCCCCGCATATCTCAAGTTTTCAACTTTAATGCCTTGAATATACGCGCCTAAGATTACACCTTGAAAGAAACTGGCCAAGATCGATCCACCGATAAAGGCCTTGTCCCACCAATGTTTACTTTTATGTGCCTTAAAGCGGAATTCAAATGCCACTCCACGAAAAATCAGTGCGATTACCATCAGGATAATCGGCATATACAGCGCAGACAGTACGGTGGCATATACCAAAGGAAATGCTGCATATAATGCCGCGCCGCCCAGTACCATCCAGGTTTCGTTACCATCCCAAACTGGTGCGACGGTATTCATCATCACATCACGTTCTTGCTGACCTTGAATAAAGGGAAATAAAATCCCAATCCCCAAGTCAAAACCATCGAGCACCACATAGATCAATACACCGATGGCGATAATCACAATCCAAATCAAGGATAAATCGATCATTTGTCATGCTCCTGTTTTTGAGTATCCTGATTTTTATCGGTGTTTTGCTCGATATCATCTTCGATACTGCTGAGTGGACGTTTAGAGGCTTGAATCACCGCCATGTCACCATGTAACTCAGGATCGGCATGTACGAATTCTGGGCCTTTGTGCATTAGTTTCAACATATAGTAAATGCCGACTCCAAACACAACACAGTACACCACCACAAAAATAATTAAACTCAAGCCGACTTGTTCAGCCGACACAGGCGATAAACCATCTTTGGTCCGCATTACGCCATACACCACCCACGGCTGGCGACCGACCTCTGTGGTAAACCAACCGGCCAATAGCGCGATAAAACCTGAGGGGCCCATAGCCAAGGCAAAACGATGCAACCATTTATTTTCATAAAGCTTTTGATTACGGCGTAACACTAAAGCAGACAGTGCCAATAACAACATCAGCACCCCTAGACCCACCATGATTCGGAAGCTCCAAAACACCACCAATGAGTTTGGACGATCTTCAGCAGGAAAGTCTTTTAGGCCTGTGACGGTGCCATCCAGACTATGCGTCATGATGAGGCTACCGAGATTGGGAATCCCCACTGCATATTTGGTTTCTTCCGCTTGCATATCCGGAATACCAAATAGGTACAACGGCATACCGCTGTCATGGTTGGTTTCCCAATGCCCTTCAATCGCAGCAAGTTTGGCTGGTTGATGCTTAAGCGTATTCAGCCCGTGCATATCCCCAATCAAGACTTGCAATGGTGCTAGGAATAGAATCATCCACAGCGCCATCGAAAACGAAGTTTTAACTAAAGCGTCACGGCGTCCCTTGAGCAAATGCCAAGCCGAAGTTCCCGCGACCAATAAGGCAGACACCAAGAATGCAGCGGCGGCCATATGTGCCAAGCGATAAGGGAAAGAGGGATTAAATACAATCGCGAACCAATCCACGGGCACGATGATGCCATTTTCAATACTGAAGCCTTGTGGGGTTTGCATCCAACTGTTTGAAGACAAAATCCAAAACATGGAAATACAGGTTCCGATCGCCACCATCAAGGTTGCAAAGAAATGCGCGCGTGGTCCGACCCGGCCCCAACCAAACAGCATAATGCCCAAAAAGCCGGCTTCCAAAAAGAACGCACTGAGCACTTCATAAGTCAGTAAAGGGCCGGTAATACTTCCCGCAATACGTGAAAACTCACTCCAGTTGGTACCGAATTGATAGCTCATCACCACGCCGGAGACCACGCCCATACCAAATGCGACGGCAAAAATTTTTGCCCAAAATTTAAATAAGTCTTGATATACCGGATTTTTGGTCTTTAACCAGCGCCATTCGAGAACGGCTAAGAAGCTGGCTAATCCGATTGAAATTGCAGGAAAAATGATGTGAAAAGACACTGTGAATGCAAATTGGATACGTGCCAATTCGAGTGCCGTTAAGCCTAAATTCATTGCACCACCTTTTTCATCATGATGTTACGCAGAGATCGTATCAACGGTTGTGTGCCAAGTTGGTGATGTAACACATGTTGTGTGTTTTTTACCCAACTCTGCCATTGAAGCAGGATTAAAGCAGGATGAAAAGCTTTTTTTCCGGCCGCAGTTTCGCGTAAATTCGTATTCAGAATATCGAACATAAGGAATCTCAGTCTATTGTTGTCAATTAAAGATTAGAGTTTTGAATGACTTAAACAACTGAGGATGGTGGTGCGCGACTTTGTGGGAGCAGATAAAGGAATTTGCGCTCAAAGAATGCCAATAGCGCAGATTTTTGTTCAACCAATACACGGACGTGTACGCTGACTAAAATTTCACTGACACCGAGTGTCGGCGGTAAAATTAAATTGCCATAGACATTACAGTACTGGCATTGGTGACTGAGGTCATGCAGATGATGAGAGTGTTGTTTAACCGGTTGATATAACCACTGCTCAACAGCATGTGATGCCTCAGTATGCTGCGCTTCTGATGGATGAAGAAGATCTAAAGATTGAAATAATTGTTGTTGATTGCGGTGTTCAGAAATGGGCTGGGAAATCGTTTCACAGACTGATGCAATTTGATATTGCTCAGGCAATAACGGCTGTAAAAAAACCGAGATCTGTAAAAGTACTGTTGCGAAAGCAAGCAGCAGCCCACTGGTTTTAAACAAAATGATATGCTCAGACCCAAACACTTTCCGAACAAAAAACCATCGTATTGCGAGAACGTTCTGTCATCTCAACCACCAAACCATACTTACATTAGTTAACACTATAGTGTATAGAAAATGAGATTTAAAGTGGTCTGTGTCCGTTGCATCACGTGGTCTGATCGCAGTATTTCAAGCATTTCCAAATCAGGTATATTTAAATAATTGATTATAAAAATTAAAATATAAATCCAATAAATACCAAGCGCCACGGTTGGTTACAATTAAAAAAGCGTCAGGCTAAAATTAATTTAAAATCACATCAATATCGCCATGCAGATTTATACCAAATGATATATCGCCACTCGAATCTGTTGAGATTTTGATTTGAAAATATGCGAATAGGTTCTGTTGAGCGCAGTCTTGATGGGAGTCGTTTTGGATTAGAATAAAGTTTGATGCAACAAAAAGGCAGTCGGGTCGAGATCACGGACTGCCTTAGAATTTCATCCAGTTTGAGCTGGATCGATCTTAATCAGCTCTAATTAAGATCGGATCAGTTGAATTTGACCTCTAGTACTTGGGCTGAAACAGTATTCGCCCAAAGTTGTCTCAATGTCGGCAAATAAAACTTCTCACCCAGATTCACCAACTCTGCATCAATGAGCGCATGGATCTCATGCAATAAAATATAATCCAAGTCGACTTGTGACAGTTGTTTCTGGGTCAGTTTGTAGTTTTGGCGCTGTGCTTGAGCCTGCTTCACCAGTTCATCCGCAAAACTTTTACTTTTATATTGGGTAATCGCATTTAGACGTAGTTCAACAAAACCCCAGCCTTGGAGTAGTTTTTGAAAGGTTTCAAAGTCTCGGCTGGTGGATTCCCACGTCATATCGTCTAAGTTTTCATCTTCTGGCAAAACAGGCAGCAATAGCTCCATAACGCTCGGAAAGATCTTTTTAAAATTCAAAATAAATTTAACAGGATGCTCACCTGGATAATCTTTAAATTGCACATTTTCTTGAACATCGGTTAAATATATAGCTAGCATCATTATCATCTTGCAGTTTCAATCAAGGCCTATTGTACGCATTTAGCCGTCAGAGAAATACCACTGCCCTGAGAGATTCACAAAAAATAAGGCTTGGACACTGAGTATTCCCTCCTCATCCAAGCCTTTTCGACACTCGTGGCTCACAACTCGCGCTGTGATGGGCTCATCAGACGATACCCATCTGTTAAGGGCTGATGTGCTGTTATTTCACATTAGGTGCAACCATTTTCGCCGGTTGTACCACTTCATCAAACTGCTCAGCGGTGACCAGACCCAGTTCAACTGCAACCTGTTTTAAAGTCTTGCCTTGTTTAAATGCAGTTTTGGCCACTTTTGCTGCATTCTCATAACCAATCACTGGATTGAGTGCAGTGACCAACATCAAAGAGTTATGTAGGAAGAAATCAATTTTTTCTCGATTAGGTTCAATGCCCACCGCACAGTGTTGATTGAAGCTATTGCAAGCATCGCCCAATAACTGAATCGATTGGATTAAGTTAAAAGCAATCACGGGCATGAATACATTCAGTTCAAAATTCCCAGATGCACCGGCAAAGTTAATCGTGGTGTCATTGCCCATCACTTGTGCCACCACCATGGTCATGGCTTCACATTGGGTCGGATTGACTTTGCCCGGCATAATACTCGAACCTGGCTCATTCTCTGGAATTGACAGTTCTCCGAGACCACAACGTGGGCCACTCGCCAACCAGCGAATATCATTGGCGATCTTATTTAAGCTGGCGGCTAGGGTTTTGAGGGCACCTGAAGCAAAGACCGCAGCATCACGCCCTGCAAGTGCTTCAAATTTATTCGGCGCCGTCACGAAAGGAAGACCCGTTAATTGCGCCAATTCGGCGGCGGCTTTTTCTGCATATTCAGGATGTGCATTCAATCCAGTCCCCACCGCTGTTCCGCCCAATGGCAACTCATATAACCATTGTAATGCCTGATCTAAGCGTTTTAAGCCATTGTCGAGTTGGGTCACATAACCACCAAACTCTTGCCCCAGCGTAAGCGGCGTGGCGTCTTGTAGATGGGTACGGCCGATTTTAACGATGTCATTAAATTCGATCGACTTGTGTTGAAAGGTATCCCGGAGTTGACGTAGTGCGGGGATCAGCAATTCATTGATTTGTAAGCTTGCTGCCACATGGATCGCCGTCGGAAATGAATCATTGGTCGATTGGGCACGATTGACATGATCATTGGGATGGACTGGCTGTTGTGAACCCAGCGCATTGCCCAGTTTTTGATTGGCGATATTGGCAATCACTTCATTGGCATTCATATTGCTCTGTGTGCCAGAGCCGGTCTGCCACACCACCAAAGGGAATTGATCATCCCATTGACCTGCAATAACTTCATCGGCCGCATCGACAATATAGCCCGCGATTTCTGTACTGATTTGATTGAGTTGTGCATTCGTGCTCGCTGCTGCCTTCTTGACCAGCCCCATCGCGCGGATCATTGGTCTGGGCATATGCTCGCTACCGATTTTAAAATTTTGAACGCTACGTTGGGTCTGTGCCCCCCATAGCGCCTGACTTGGAACTTCTACATCGCCCATCGTGTCATGTTCAATACGTGTTTGCATATCAACCTCATTGTCCTGATGAATCATCG
The DNA here is from genome assembly GCA_030152605.1 of Acinetobacter sp. GTDB lineage: Bacteria > Pseudomonadota > Gammaproteobacteria > Pseudomonadales > Moraxellaceae > Acinetobacter. The sequence goes on from JASLJB010000251.1 coordinate 5,273, forward strand.
CGCAACACACATGGCTTGGCTGCGTCGACGGAAAGCACGATGAGATGTTAATCAAATCCTAGTAACTTGTAAATGATAATCAATATCAAATATTGTGTTTAAAAAATGTAGTGTTTAAAAGAGGATCAATAGACTTCAATGCAAGGTGGTTCGATAAAAATTCCACTCATCTTCAATCATCTTATTTAAGGTACGCACTGCTGTCCAATTTAATACACTCTTTGCTTTTTGACTGCTAGAACCTAGACGCTCTAAGGTCACGGTTGGATAGCTCGGTGCAACGGTATTAATTTCCACTTGAGTAATCTCGGAGATGACATCTAGTAAGGCTTGGATCGATGTGATTTCACCTGAAATATCAAATGCCTCACAGCTATTGCTTTGGTTTTGCAACCAATGAATGGTGGCATGTACCGCATCACAAACATCCAAGATATGCACAAAGCTGCGTTCGACCGTTTTGTCTGGAGTGTTGGCAAAGTTTTGCAATTCAATCGCATCACGTTGCATCGACGCCACCTGCATGGCCAAAGGTACAATATTCTTAGGCAGTGGCGCCACCACTTCGCCCAGGATCCCGTGTTCAAATGCACCCGCGACATTAGATAAACGTAACATGGCGATCTTCCATTCATTATCGGTACTAAAAGTATCGCGAATAATTTCTTCGATCATTTGCTGCGATTTAATATAGGGGTTGGGATAAGCATAGTTAAAGGGTAAGTCTTCATGCAATTCAAAGCTCGATTGGGCA